>JBEKIK010000039.1:0-8709 GCA_050011795.1 Thermoguttaceae bacterium
TACCTGTTCGTCAACTGGGGCAGTTGTACGAATAGCACGTACAACATCCGCGTCGGCCGAAGCACCAGCGTCAACGGTCCTTTCCTGGATCAAAGCGGAGTCGACATGGCAAAAGGCGGCGGCACGCTGTTTTTGGATTCCGAAGGTAATTATGTCGGCCCGGGCCAAATCGGCATTTATACTAAATCCAATACGGAATATTACAGCTATCACTACCTCGACGGAAATAACAGCTTATCGGCGACATACGGCATCAACCAGATGTTCTGGACAAACGACGCCTGGCCCTCAGCCTCGCTTACCGATTCGATCTGGTGCGGCGCAAGCACGACGAACAATCTTTGGTCATCCGGCGTAAATTGGGGCGGCAATGCCCCTGCTACAGGCACGGATCTGAAATTCGGCGCCCTGGTGTCGGGCGGGATGAATTACAGCCAAAACGATAATGCCGCCACGCCGCAGTACACCGCGCTGCGTTTCCAATCCAACGCCGCGGCATATACGCTTGTAGGCTCAGCGATCCGTTTGACCGGACCGATCGTCAATTCCAGCGCCAACAATCAAGTCGTGAACCTGAACGTGGTTTTCGATACCGGCGCAGGCTCGATGGACACCGGCGCTAAAAAACTCACCATCGGCGGCGTGCTCAGCGAAACCGGCGGCTCGAAAAGTCTTACCAAAACCGGTTCCGGCGAACTGGTTTTAACGGCGACTAACACTTACACCGGAGCGACCAACATCAATCAAGGCACCTTGACCATCGACGGCGGAGACTTGGCCGACGCCTCGACGATCAACGTCGCCGCCGGCGCAACCCTGCAAATCATAAGCGGCGCCCCCGGCTTGGGCAACATCTCCGGACTGGGTTCAACCATTGTTAGCGGCACCGGAACCGTGCTCACCGCGAATAGCATCACCCAAAACACGCTCACCATCGGCAGCGGCACAACGCTGAGTATCAATTCCCTTTCAGGAGGAGTGCTTGGCGACGAATCAGTGCAAGCGGTTCCCGAGCCGGGCACGTTACTCATGTTGATAATCGCCGCGGCGGCGGCAATCGTCGCCAAGAGAAAATCAACGCCATGAAGGCCTTGATAATCACCGACGTGCAAAACGACTTTTGTCCGGGCGGTGCTTTGCCCGTATTGGAAGGCGATGGAATAGTTCCGCTCATCAACCAGTTGCAGTCGCGGTTCGACCTGGTCGCGGCCGTACAGGATTGGCATCCGGCCGATCACGGCAGCTTTGCCGCCAATCATCCGGGCAAAACGGTCGGGGAAGTCATCGACTTAAACGGTCTGCCGCAAATCCTCTGGCCGGTACATTGCGTGGAGAACACAGCGGGGGCCGATTTTCATCCCGGGCTGGATCGCCGTCGAATCGCCCGGGTGTTCCACAAAGGAACCGACCCGGACATAGACAGCTACAGCGGGTTTTTCGACAACCGCCGCCGCAAGGCCACCGGCTTGGGCGAGTATCTAAAACAACGAGGAATTGAGGAAGTTTATTTATGCGGCCTGGCCACCGATTATTGCGTGAAATTCAGCGCCCTGGATGCCGTTGATCTGGGTTTCAAAACCTGCGTGATTCAAGATGCCTGCCGAGGAGTGAATCTTGCGCCCAAGGATGTATGCAGGGCCATCGAAGAAATGAAAAGCAAAGGCGTGGCGGTTTGCATAAGTGATGAAGTTCTTAAGCGCGGCATCAAATAACCCGTCAAAGTGCAAATTGGAGGACAGGCATTCTTGCCTGTCTTCTCGGCGGCGGACAAGAATGTCCACCCTCCTGATCTGAACCCAAGTCCTGAACCCTGAACCCTTTATTCCGGCAGGGGTTGGTCTTTGGTCTCCGGGGCGAAGGGCAGGGCCATCAGTCCCACCAGGAAAATCGCGCACATGGCCGCGCCGGCGTAGCGCATCGGTTCAGGATGGTCTTTGAAAACTTCGCTGCTCAATAGGCCGAGGCTCAAGGGACCGAGGGCCGCCACGTATCGGCCGATGTTGTAGCAGAACGAAGTGCCGGTGCTGCGCAGGCGCGTGGGATACAATTCGGGGAAGTAGACGGCGTAACCGCCGAAAATCAAAAAAATACTGCCGCCCATCAGCGGCGTCATCCAAAATACATCTACGGCATTGTTCATAAAAAGAAACGCCATGCAGGTGCATGTCCCGGCCAGCACAAAGGCCACGGCAAAGGCCCGGCGGCGTCCTATTCCGGCGGTGAGATAGCTAAAGGCGTAAGCCCCGAAAAATCCGCCGATATTGAACAGCATGGAAGTCATGCCGGCCCAAAAACTCACGTCGCCGTTTATTTTTTTCGCCCGCGCCGTGATCCTGTCGACTTGTTCCTGCAAACCGAGATTCGAGTTTGCGGCGGGCGGAGTCAGATATGACGCCAGGCGTTTTTGGCGGTCTTGCGCTTGGGCATCGGGCAAAGGGAATTTCTTCTCGACCAGCGAAATTATGTTTTCCTTGGATATCTCCAGCTTTTTTTGATCCAGTTCGACAATCGCATCATAAATTTGTTGGGCGTCTTTCCTGCCGGATTGCTCGGGAATAAGGTCCTTTGGCCGAAGTTTCGCGATAAACGCGGACGCTTCTCGAGGAGAGCCGATGACCGCCGTAATGAACTCCCGATCTTTTTCGGCTTCGCCGGCCTCGCGCTCGCGGGCTTCGTAAACCTTGCGAAAAATGGTCTGGTTCAAATCAACGCTGAAAAAACCGATGCCCCACAGTCCGATGACCCCGGTCGAGGCCAGGATCATGCCCACGATTGTGTTGCGCCGCCAGCGCGGATCGCCGAAAAGTTCTTTTAGCGAGCCGGCCTTTTTTCTTTTCACGCCCTGGGCCACGGCTTTTTTCCAGGATTCGGGCTCTTTGAGACTGCAAAAAACCGGAATGGCCAACATCGCCGGCAATGCGCCCACGGCCAAAGTCCAGCGCCAGGCTTCGGATATGGCACTGATTTTTTCCAAATGGCCGAACCCCATGCCAATCAAGGCAGCAGTCACGTTCCCCCAATTGGCCAATGCTTGCAGGAAGCCCAGGGCCTTGGGGCGGACCCGATCGGGCATATACTCGGCGACCAGGGCCACGCCAACCGAAAACTGCCCGCCCACGCCCAGTCCGCAAAGAAAACGATACAGTATGAATTCCCAATAGCTACGGGCAAAACCACTTATGCCGGTGAAGATGGAATAAATGAGAATCGTTAAGACCATGGTCCTGGCGCGGCCGATCTTATCGCCCAAAATGCCGAAGATGATGCCGCCGGTGGCCCAGCCGACTAGCATCAGCGATGTTGCCAGGCCGCCGTAATAATCCACGTTTTTGGCATCCATGACCAGGGCGGCAACGGCGGGTTGGCGGACCACGTTGAACAGTTGTTGGCCCATGCAATCGAAGACCCAACCCAGCGTGCATACCGTCAACACGAACCATTGGTAGCGGTTTAACTCGTAAAACCAGGGCCTGCGCTCCTCCGGACCGCCGATAATACCGGCGCGAGATGGTGAATCGGTCATGGATGAAGAGATCCGTTTTGTATGGTGTCGATAAAGGCTTGCACATTGGCAGTGGAAGCCTGTGGAGGCATGCCGCCGCCGCAGGAAAGTATCAACCGCCGCTTATCCTCGATTGTAGCCAAGGCCGCCCTTACGTTCCGGCGCACATCGTCGCCCGTGCCTTGGGCCATCACGTCGCGGGGCGGGATGTTGCCCAGCAATACCACCGATTCGCCCGCCAGGCGGCGAATCTCGTCCAAACCGTGCTTGAAGGAAAAATTGAATACGTTTACGCCCATTTCCGACAAGTAGCGGGCCGTAATCAGCCCGGCCGCGTCGTTGTGCAGCATCCGCACCGGTACGTTCAGGCAGGCAAAAATCTTTTTGAAATACGGTAAAACAAACTCTCGAAAATCCTTATCGCCCAGGAAACCGATCAAATCGTCCAGAATGAACACGCCCCCGATCGTGTCAAAACACTCCGCCTGATACGCCAGCCAGTCGACGATGAAGTCGGTAGCCAGCGAAAGCAGTTTGTGGATTTCCCCGGGCTGGATTTTCACGCCGATCAACAGTTCGGTGTGCCCCAAGAGATACGATGCCACGTTCAGCGGCCCGCGAGACACGGCAAAACGGATGCGATGGCCCGAATCCTCGATCGCGCGGCGGCATCGCCGCAACCGCTTGATGACGAAAGGCAACAGGCCGTCGCTACGGCAGTTCGGCTTGGTAAGATTATTTACATCCTCATAGCGAAACAGCATCTTGCCCGCGCTGGGAAAGTCGTTCTCATGCCAGATGCACTTTGCGCCAAAGGCCGAAGGCTCGGTGCACATGCCGTATTCGGCCCAAAACCCGGGCAAAAACATGATCCGCTCGAACTGCCGCGCCGCTTTTAGATTGGATTGCAGCCAGGCCCGGTCGTCGGAAAAATAATCCATTATCGAAACACCGGCCCAGCCGGGCAGCCAGGGGCTGTCGATAATCAGCCCGGCGGGAAGGGGATCGAGCAAATCGCCGTCGATCACTTTTAACAAATCCAGCCATTGCGAGTCGGTCATGGAATATAATGATAACCGATTTGTCTAACCTTTTCCATGCGGTAGAGGCGAGTCCGGGCGTAGAGCGATTTTTTCGTAAAGCACGTCTAAAATATCGCCGGCGACCTCGGCATGGCTGCTTTCCAGGAGCAAGTCCAGTTTTCCGTGCAGTTCGCGTTTGCGGTTCATAAGGCAAACGGCCGAAAGCGCCCCTTCCATGGTAAGGGGCCCGCCCATGCCCACGCGGCTGTTTAGCTCGTCGAAATCGGCCTGCGTCCAGCCGTGGAATAATTCGCCGTGACTTGCCAGCGCCTCTTCGACCATGGGATTGGTCAGGCGGTCGAAACTGCGATAGAGCAATTGGGCCGGATCGATGAACAACTCGTCCACCGATACTCCCAGGCCGGCAGCCAGGCGATGCAGCGTCCGGGCGTGGGGCTTTTTCACCCCGTTTAAGATGCCGCGAATGGTGCGCGTGTCCAGACCGGTCAACCCGGCGACCTGGTGAATCGACATTCCAGCCGCCGCTATCAAACGCTGTAAATTGTCCTTGGCATGGTTCGACATCAGAAGGCAACTCCCGGCCAGGGTACAGTCTCATTTTCGCCGATCATGCCTGCCGCATGGTGCCCGGAAAATTGGGACAGTCCCCAAGTCATTCCCCAAGACGCCGATAAACTATACTAGTGTATACATGATTATCGGCATTTCGTCAATGCGGCCTAACCATGCGAATTCCAAGAAAAATTGGGGGGCAGCAAGCCTTCGGATTACACCCCTATTTAGTGGGGCTGTATGACGGGTATGACACAAAAGAAACAACCATATTGAAAATTGTCCCGGTATTTACAATCAGGAGGGCCAGACATCAAAACTTTCCACACAATTCATCCTTCATCCTTCATCCTTCATCCTTTTGCCGGCTCTCCCAGGGATTGGGCCAATCGCCCCAATGGTCCAGATACAAGCGGAAGGCCGGAATGTCCTGGGCCTTGGTTTCCAGCCAGGCTTTTGTATCGGAGATGATTTGCCGCTCGGCGCCGAGATCCAACTGCCCCAGCAAGACCCGCGTGCGAAGGAAAACAAAATAAGTATCCAACACGTCGCAACGGCAATAGTTATTGATATCGGCCAGTCGGCCGGCGTCGTACAGGTCTTGGACCATGTCGCCTTGGACGTCCATTTTGCCGGGCTTGCCCAGCAGATTGGCCGCCAGATTCAGCCCGCCGGTGATTCGCGCGGAACCGAAATTGGTGAGCAATTCGCACAAATCGATATGGGCGGCGGTATTATAGCGGCTGCGCGGCTGATCGTACGACTTGCCCGGGCCTTGGAACCAGCCCGGCACGCTTATGCCGTAACGGAACGCGGCCAACTCCAGAAGCGGCAGGTCGAAACCGCGGCCGTTAAAACTAACCAGCGTCGGCCGGCGATACTTTTCCCAGCCGCGCCAGAAATTTTCCGCGATAACGTGCGGGCGGAACTGCGGCTCGTCCAGAACCACCACGTCTTCCAGGCGGAAATCGGCCGTAACCTTGCCGACCGCCACCGAAATCGACAACTGAAAACTGTACGGAATAAAATCGCTCTCGTACTTTTGCATCAACTCATCCCGATAGCGCCGCACCGCCTCGGCCGGCGAAAGCGACTGTCCGGCATATCGCAGCTTGGCCACCAATTCGGCGTCGGCGACGCTCTCGGTATCGAACACAAGGTAACGGATCGTGGAAGGCATGGGGAAAGGGATTAGAGATTAGGGATTAGAGATTAGAGAATAAATATTTGGCGATAATTGTTTAGCCGCGAGCCGGAGGCGAGCGCGTTTGTAGGCCATAAACAGCGGACATAGTTAAAGTTTTTGTTCTGAGGTTTTGGCACTTTTTGCGAGCATGTTTTTTTATTGCAAATTGACAATTGCAAATTTCAAATTGCAAATTGAACAACGATAATTACTTGCACGATTTTTCGCATTACTCCGTACTTCGTATTTTTTACTGAAAAATAATTACCCATATCAATAGAAAAGACTCCCGACCCCTTTATCAAAGCTTTATCAAAGGCTCCCCCTTTATCCCCTTATCATCCGAATTCTGATTCAATGAGTTTAGCGAAATCCCCGTCCCATGTTGCGTAACTTAAATTAATCCCATCGGCCAATGCAAGAATACATCCTGCGGCCTTCATTTCAGCCTCAACTGCAGGAATTAGTTTGATTAAGCCTCCCAAATCCGAAGATAAACTACTCTTCAGAGAAACTTCTTGTTCGGGCCGAACCTTGTCAAGCAACAAAACCTCATCGAAGCTCTCAAAGACTCCGCGGCACGCGGCATTGTAAAGCTGGTCTGGCGTAAGAACTACGCCTGCCGCTTCTACGTGTGCCAAAATTTTGTATTGACGCAATATTGAGACAAGGTCGGCTGGCGCGCGAGAACTGTCGATGGATATCACAATCGCGGAACGAAAGGTCGGAAGTTGTTGAAAGTATCGTGATAGTAATTTCCCAACTGTGCCATCCACATTTCCATAATATAAGCCTGATTCTGTTTTTTTAAAAAAATTCATTTGCATTTTAATTCATCCTTCATCCTTCATCCCTCATCCTTCTTTCCTCCTGCCCACGCAAACCAGGCACATGTCGTCGCTTTGCTGGCGGCTGCCTACGAATTTGCGAACGTCGTCGAGGATCCGCCGCCCGAGCATAGCCGCGCCGTCCGTGTCCGCAGCCAGTTGGGCCATCAGGCGCCCTCGGGTGTAAAGCTCGTCGCCGGCGTTCATGGCCTCGGTGATGCCGTCGGTGTAGAAGATAAGCGAATCGCCGGGCTGCAAGTGTACGGTGCATTGTTCATAAGCCGTTTGAAGATCAACCCCCAGGGGCAAATGCGCGATTTCACCGCCCACCGGCTGGATAGTATCCTTGCCCCGATGCATAAGCGGCGGCATATGCCCGGCGTTGACGATCGTGGCCTGGTTATCGATGGGATTGAGCACGGCCAATACAAGGGTGACGAAACGATCCTCCCAACCGCTGCCGCAGAACACGCGGTTCAGTTTGGCCACGGCCGCCGCGGGCGAAGGCTCGCTGGCCAGGCAATAGCGGGCCTCGGCCGAAAGCTTGGCCATCAGCAGCGAGGCCGAAATGCCTTTTCCCGACACGTCGCCCAAGACCACCGCCAATCGTCCACTGGAAAGTTCAACGTAGTCGTAATAGTCGCCGCCCAAGGCATTGGCCGATTCGTAAAACTCGAAAAAGTCGTAGCCCGCCAGGTTGGGCGATTCGGAGGGCAGGAAACCGCGCTGCACTTCATGGGCCACGGCCAATTCGCGCTTGATGGCCTGCTCGCTCAGGGCCATTTCGTGCAATTGGGCATTTTCCACGGCAAACGCCGCCTGACAGGCCACGCTGGCCAATACGTCCAGGTCTTCCCGATTGAACCGGTTCCGCGAATCCAGGGTATCGATCTGGATCACGCCCAGGGCGTTGCCTTCGCCGGTTATAAGCGGCGCGCACATCATCGAGCGGATGCGAAAGTCGACGATGCTCTCGGCCATGTCGAAGCGTTCGTCCGCTGCGGCGTCGGCCGACAGGATCGCTTGTTTCGAGTTGATCACGCTATTGATGATCGTGCGGCTGATTTTAACGCTTTGCGTGTCTTCGGAGCGTCTGTACTTGATTGCCTTGGGCACCAGCCGGCCGGATTGCGGATCCAAGAGCACGATAAATCCCCGGTCGGCCTGGATGAAAATTTTAAAAAGGCTGTCCAGAATTTTGGGCAGCACGTCGACCAGTCCGATCGCCCGACCCAGGTTCCGGCTGATTTCCAAAAGGGCCTTGAGTTTGGCCTCGGTGTTTACCTGCAAACGTATGCCCGTGTAACTGCTCGATATGTCCAATTGGGACATGATCGTCGAATCCGAGGAAGGATCTTCATCGTCGACGATCGTGGCCCCTTGCCCGGCCTCGGTCTTCGGGCTTGTGGAAGGCGAGTCGCTCGGTTCCGGCGGCTTCAAGTGGAAGGAGAACGACAATTCGCAAATGCCGATCTCGTCGTTTTCTTTCAGCAATTGCCGTCCGGTCAATAATCGGCCGTTGACAAACGTGCCGTTGCGGCTTTGCAGGTCCTCGATATAGAAATTGCCCTCGATGTTGGTTATCCGCGCATGCTGCCG
>JBEKIK010000040.1:0-8695 GCA_050011795.1 Thermoguttaceae bacterium
ATAATGCACTCCTGCCGGACAAGATTCGCCTGCAAACGTTCGTTATGCCTGCGCTCCAAAGTAGTAATCCCCAGCGTAACTGCCGGCCGGCCCACGCTCCATTGCCCCCGTTTGTATTTCATCAACACCGCCCCGCGCAGATAAATCGGACCGTGAACCTCATAAGGCTCACCGGTCGCCTGGTCGTAAAAGCGAATCCGCATCACTTCGCCGGGATTTTCGATAATCTGGCCGAATTCGCCGAGATTGACCTTGTCGTCGAAGCCCACCGTTTGCGTGTTGCCCATGATCTCGCCCATCCAGCCCACTTGACCGAAGCGGGGAAGAAAAACAAACAACACCACCGTCACGGCGATGGTCCTCACGCCCACGCCCGCAAGCCGCGAGTAAAGCTCCCGGCCCAGTCCAAGGTCCATGCCACCAGCGCTTGCGCCGGCAAAATCAGACTTCTGGCCGGCCAGGGGCCAGCGGCCGGGGACGGAGGCAGGCGTCGGGTTTTCTACCGGCAAGAACTCCTCCCACTGGCGCAGGAACAACAACAGCGTCAATCCCAGCGAGGCTATCAGCATGTATATTATCAGCATCAAACCGAAAACGACGCCCTGACTGAACAACGCCGCCACGATCACCTGCAACAAACTGAGCACGATCAAAAGCCAGTAGCTTCGCGCATCTTTCTTTTGAAATAGCACGATGATTTGCAGGTATATCAACAGCCGTGCAAACCCGACGGCCTGCATTTCCCCGCGATACGTCATTAATTCACGCAACGAAACCGCCGCGGCCAAAAGCATGGCGATATTCGCCAGCGTCCGATTCAATCGAAACAGGCCGGTTATGTCGGTAAGCCACACCGAAGCGCCTGCCGCCAGTATCATCACCAACGGCAAAACCAAATCGCGCTGGCCCATGCTCAAAAGCAAAGTCCCCAGCGCGGCTATGGTCGCCATCGTGATTTGCAACAGGCGTTTCAGTTGCATCGTTGTTTAGCCCCGGCACTTGTGCCGGGAGGATTTTCTATTTGTTTATGTCTCATTCGGCGATAAAAAAATCCTGCAATTCATGGCTCGAAGCATCAATTGAGCGGATATGCCCGGCGGCTGTATGAAGCGCCGGGTTCGACCAAATGGCGGCAAACCGCTTGCCGTCAGATAAATCCACCGCTCGGGTCGAGATCAGCACGATCTCCGTGCCCGAGGCCATACTGCTCAAGACGTGTTCGAGGAATTGCGGCAGGCTATCGCCGGTCCGCGGCTCGAGCACGGCAAGGGTCTTCATCATGTCTTGCAACAGCGCGGCCGAGGCCGGGCCGCCCACGCACCGCGGCTGCCCGTCGTACACGCCCAAATGCGCCTTGCCGCCGCCCTGGCGGCATAAATCGCTCAGGACCGTGGCGGCAAAGCTGACGGCCAGCTCCACGTTTTCCAGTTGTACTTCCGTCGGTTGCTCGGGCAGCCAAAGGTCCAATAAAACGGCCGCGTCGCGGTTGTGCGGCTGTTCGAATTGGCGGACCACGAATTTGCCGGTCCGCGCGGAACTGCGCCAGTGCATCAAACGCAGGCTGTCGCCGGAGCGCCACTCGCGGACACCGTAAAAATCGCCTTCAGGCCCGCCCCGGCGTTGCCGCCGGTCGGCCCCGGCCAATGCCTGTCTGCGCCGCCCAAGCCAGCGCCGAGTAAGCCGGCCCAGGCGCGGATATACATAAATCGTCTCGCTTTGGCCGATTGCAAGCTTGCGGGAAAAAAGCCCAAAGGGAAATCGCGAGGAAATCCGCATCGGTCCCAGCCAATAACGCCCCCGCCGCACCAGCCGACCGCGATAAGTGCCGGTGCACTCCTCGCCGGCGGGAATATAAGGAAAAAACACGCCCGTCGAAATCGGCTTATCGTGGTTATGTCTATAATGCTCATGCTCGCGGCCGTGATTCGTCCCTGATCCGCCCGGCTCGCGTTGAATCCGCTCTTCGACAGTGATCGCCCAACTGCCGAAGTGCGACCGGGTATTGCTCAAGCGCAAGCCGACGGCCAACAGATCCCCGGCACACACGGCCGACGGGGCCTTGCGCTGCAATTCCATTCCTTTGAGCGAAACAAAAAGCACCTGCCAATGAAAAAGCAACAATCCCATCATCATCCCGGCCAACAGCAACAGCAGGTTCACCTCCTTGACCATCGCCCCGGCAAAGACTATCGCCGTAACCAGCAAGTAATACCAGCCCTCGCGGCAGATCGTGGTGTGCGGACGGCGGAACATGGAAGGGGAAGAGAGGATAGGGTCTTTGTTTGAGATTTGAGCGCATTTTGCGCGCATGTTTTTTTATTGCAAATTGGGCAATTTGTATTTTGCAATTTCCAATCCACTAAATATTATCCCGGCACGCGCACCTCATCCACAAGCCGCTGGATCAGCGCCTCGAGGGCCTCGCGCTGGCCGCCGTGCAGGTAGCCCTTGCTTATGACCCGATGGGCCAGTACGGGCACGGCCAGCGATTTTACGTCGTCGGGCACAACATACTCGCGCCCGGCCACCAGCGCCGAAGCCTGCGCGGCCCGATACAACGCCAAGGCCCCGCGCGGACTGACTCCCACGTGCAATTCGTCGCACCGGCGGGTGGACTCAACGATGTCCAACAAGTAATTATTGATGGAATCATCGACCTTGACCCTGCGCACGTCGCCTTGCAGCGACACGATCTGCTCACAGGTCAAAACCGGTTGAAGATTATCGACCGGCTCGCCCTCGCGATGGCTGCCGAGCACTTGCAGTTCGATTTCCCGGGCTGGATATCCCACGGGGATGCGCAGCAGGAAACGGTCGAGTTGGCTTTCGGGCAGGGGATAAGTGCCCTCGAACTCGGCCGGGTTTTGCGTGGCGATGACCATGAACGGCCGGGGCAGCGGGTTCGTCTGCCCGTCGACCGACACTTGCCGCTCGCTCATCGCCTCCAACAATGCGCTTTGGGTTCGCGGCGTTGCCCGATTGATCTCGTCGGCCAGCACGATATTGGCGAAGATCGGGCCGCGATTGAATGTGAATTCCTGCGTGCGGCTGTTGAACACGCTGCTGCCGGTAATGTCAGTGGGAAGCAGATCCGGAGTAAATTGGATGCGGCGGAACTCGCCCGAGAGGCTCCGCGCCACGGCCTTGCCGGTCAAAGTCTTGCCCACGCCCGGCACGTCTTCCAAAAGCACGTGTTCGCCCGCCAGCAGGGCCACGACAGTCAGCCGAATTACTTCGTCCTTGCCCAGCACGACCTGGGCGACGTTGTTTTGAAGTTTTGCAATGAGATTCCCGACGTGCTCGTTCATGTGATAAGGTTCGGTTATCAGTTATCAGTTTTCAGTTATGAATGTCGCATCAAAAAGTTTAGCCAGCTATGTTGGGGTAGCAGTTAAACTGCTGCCCCAACATTAAAAGTTTAGCCCGGGAGCTTGCTCCCGGGGTTTTTCTATACTCCATACGATATTATTTATCTGATTATAAATAAACAATGAATACAACAATCAATAGACGATTTATCACTGTCCACCGCCCACTGTCCACTTATTTTTATACTCCAAAACCTCCTCCGCCGATAGGGGGCCATCGACTAGATGTTTGCAAACGTCTAGTATTACACCAAGACCATCCCGGAGTCAAAAAAATCATGAATACACTCGCGGAACTTTATAAACCCTCGTTGGGACTGCTCGCCGATCTGTATCAACTGACCATGGCCTACGGCTATTGGAAAACCGACCTGAAGGATCTGGAAGCGGTATTTCATCTGTTCTTCCGGCAAAATCCTTTTCGCGGCGGATTTACCGTCGCGGCAGGGCTGGCCACGACAATCGAATATCTGGAAAATCTGCGTTACGATCAGGCCGAACTGGATTGCCTTTCCACGCTTCGCGGCAACGACGAAAAAGCGCTCTTCGATCGGGCGTTTCTCGAATATCTAAGCAACCTGCAATTGCTCTGCGACGTTGACGCCGTGCCAGAAGGCACGGTGGTTTTCCCAAACGAACCGCTTTTACGGATAAAAGGGCCGCTCGTCCAGGCTCAACTCCTGGAATCGGCGATGCTGAACGTCATCAACTTCCAGACGCTTATCGCCACCAAGGCCGCGCGCGTGGTAATGGCCGCCGCGGGCGATCCGGTCGTGGAATTCGGCCTGCGCCGGGCCCAAGGCATCGACGGGGCGCTCTCGGCCGCTCGGGCGGCATACATCGGCGGATGCGAGGCCACCTCCAACGTGCTTGCCGGACGCATCTTCGGCATCCCGGTAAAAGGAACCATCGCCCATAGTTGGGTAATGTGCTTCGACGACGAACTCGATTCGTTCCGGGCTTATGCCCAAGCCATGCCCAACAACTGCATATTCCTGGTCGATACTTTCGACACCTTACAGGGCGTTCGCAACGCAACCGTAATAGGCCAAGAACTGCGCGAGAAAGGGCATGAAATGATCGGCATCCGGCTCGACTCTGGCGACCTGGCATGGCTGAGCATCCAGGCCCGGGAGATACTCGACGACGCGGGCTTTCCCAACGCCGTCATATTCGCCTCGAACGATCTGGACGAAAACATCATCGTTAGCCTGAAAGAGCAGGGCGCCAAGATCGACGCCTGGGGCGTGGGCACCAGGCTGGTCACCGGTCACGACGACCCGGCCCTGGGCGGCGTGTATAAACTTTCGGGCATACGACCAACGGGCGGCCCTTGGGAACATAAAATAAAACTCTCCGAGCAGGCAGTGAAAATTTCCAACCCCGGCGTTTTGCAGGTGCGGCGCTATCGCTGCGACGGCGAGTGTGCGGGCGACGTGATCTTCGACGAGGAATATCCCATCAGCGGCGATTGCACGATGGTCGATCCCTTCGACGTGACGCGGCGCAAGGTCATGCCCAAAGACGCCGCACAGGAAGACCTCTTAGTGCCGATCTTCCGCCGCGGTCAAAAAGTCTATCAATCCCCCGCCTTGGAAACCATTCGTCAACGAACCGGGCAACAGCTCGCCATGTTTCACAGCGGCATAAAGCGCTTTGTCAATCCGCACCAATACCCCGTCGGCCTGGAACTGGGCCTTAACGAACGCAAACAAACACTCATTCTTCAGGCCCGCGGATTCAATCACTGAGGCCTCATGCTATAGGCTTTATGCCGGAAGTTGGACAGTGACAGGTGCTGAATGCTGATTGCTGAGACCTGATTGCTTATATCTGAAAGCAGGGAAACGGCAGCGGCCAAAATCCTTCAAATTATGCCGGATTCATTTGGCATTTTTCAGAATTCTTTTAGCGATGGATTTGACGCAATCCAGATGTGGCGGATATAATAAACACCACTAACTTACTAATCGGAATTAGCTGTTCATTGACCGAATCAATAATACTCATAACGATTACGACTTCGAACATGTAGATTGCTTTAAAAGCTCACTATTGCATCAAATCAGATTGGGAATTATCCCCTTTATTACGATGAGAGATTTTTTGAGGAGTTAAGATGGGGATTTTAGAAATAAAGGCTTTCCGATGCCATAGCGAAAAGATGGACAATAAAGCCAAATGACAATGGATCGCGGTAAAAAAGCCACTCTTATGGGCGGATTTATGGCTATAGATTGACCTTATGCCTATCAATTCTTAGATTGATATGACCAATGGAAAAATGATTTCCTGGAGGTGTTAAGCCTTGAGTGGAACGATCAACAAAACAACAACCACACTAGAAAGCTTTATAGTGGCATAGATTAAAGCGGCAGATAATGAAAGATAAAAGTCATCATAAGCGGCTGGAAACCGAAGCAATTGTTCTAGGTTATATAATGAGCCGTTTGGACAAGCAGTATTTGGAGATACAAGGATTATCTTCTTGGAAAAAAGCCTTTGAGCGCGCGGGGAAAATGCTGTGCGTGCAACCGGCAAGCCTGAAAAATCTTAGAGATGAATTCGATCCTTTCCACGGCAATCCTCGCAAAGGTTGGCACAAAAGGCCGTTACGTCCGAACCGGCAGCGAGTCATGGGCGATCTTTGTGAAGTGAGTGACGAGGCTTTACTCGAAATGGCTTCACGAATAATAAGGCGAGATGAAGAAAGCCTCATTGAAGCAATCGACGCACTTGCCACTATCACTAAACCTATTCACAATGTTGCAGAAAGATTACTAACTGGAAGACGCGCGGAAGATTTCTTTTTAGAGCATTGTGAATCATTAATCGGCATTGCCAGGACCAATATTCTTGACTTGCGGCAATCGGCGCTTGGATACGATTTCGGTGTAAAAACGAATTCTGACCAGGCTATTGAGGTCAAGGGATTAAAAACGGTATACGGGGCCATCCAATTTACAGATCGTGAATGGAGTGAAGCAAACTACCGAAGAGATAATTATTGGCTTGTAATCGTTGGAAATTTGGCAAAAAAACCAATGGCTCGGGTATGGTGTGATCCACAATCTGTGTTGTCGGTAAAATGCTTATACCAAACTACTGTGACAGCGACGTGGCGTTCCAATGTGAGTGTGATTGTATAAAGCCATAAGATACTGCCTTTTATCGAAGGGCCATCTTCATGTACGCCACACTTGATTCTATTTATTACGAGTTATTCGATGAGTGGTTATTCTCCGATCCTATTTTTGCTTTTTCTAATCCCTATATTAAGCGATTAACAATAAAAGCATTTAGCCAGATTGCCCAAGATAATCCAATAAATGAATGGGAAATTGCCGAATCTATCGATAAAGTTGCCGGCGAAAATATTCAAGGCAGTAATCACAATGGAATCGATGGTCAAAGAGTTTTTTCTTCACTGCGTAAATTCTTGGGATTACAACTAAGAATACTGCGAAGTTCGGATGTGTTTTCGATCTATTTTGATATAAATGCGACGAGTTGGAGTTGGGTTCATGATATATTGCTTCAAGCGAAACAAGTTAATAAATATGAGCCCATATCAATACATCTTGTTGGGGCGAAGCTGCAACTTCGTTTTCCGGATTTGCAAATATCCAATGATGGTTATAGCGCTGCCGACATACAAACAGGCCGACTAGGCGATTTTGAAATTGGAAATACGACTTTTCATGTTACCATAGCACCCGGGCCTGGAATCTACGAGAAATGCAAAAGCAATCTTCACGAAGGTTCTCGTGTTTTTCTTTTAGTCCCAAACGATTGTGTCATCGGCGCTCGCCAGAATGCGGAACTAATTGCCCCAGATCGAATTGCCGTAGAATCTTTGGAGTCCTTCATCGCAAACAATATTGAAGAACTCTCTGTCTTTTCCAAAGAGAGCTTAATCGGCGGTTTTCGAAGGCTGCTTGAAATATATAACTGTCGTGTGGACGCCGTAGAATTGGACAAGTCTATGATGATTGAAATTCCGCGAACTCTTCAATAATCTCAGCGATGGTTTATGATGGCGGATGTTTTCTCGTCGTCGAAACGCAGCGAAATCATGCGTGCAGTTCATGGCACCGACACGAAACCGGAGATGATCGTACGGCGACTTGTTCATGCATTAGGATATCGCTATAGACTTCATGTTCGATCTCTTCCAGGCACCCCCGATATAGTTTTCCCATGTCGAAAAAGTGTGATATTTGTTCACGGTTGTTTCTGGCATAGACATAGTTGTTCTGATGGCCAATCAATGCCGCGAACAAGGCGGCGATACTGGAATAAGAAATTTGAAACTAATAAAATGAGAGATTTAAAGCACAAGCGGCAATTACGCAAAACAAGATGGAAAATACTGATTGTTTGGGAATGCCAGACAAAAGCACGAAATGTAAATAAATTAGAGGAGAGACTTAAAAAGTTTTTAGGCTAATCCAATAAAGACTTTGCACGGTTAAAAACAAAAAAAGGCCCTTTCGGGCCCGATGGCTTGCGCCATCCACCTCCGGTGAACCGGATTAATTGTATTTTGGCATATCTTCTAAAAAGGTCAATAAGGATTTCGGGTCATTCTTAGAAATGGCGTTTATTCCTTACTGCGATATTACGCAATCGCAAACCATGAACAATAGCCCGCGGCACGTGAACATCCGTGTAAATTTTGATGCTCACGGTAATTTGCCCAATTCTTTTAGTCGCTTTTGTATTGGCGATTCGCCCGCCTGAGTTTTCAGGGTTTCAACCTCGGCAAGTTGACATTGAATTTCAGCGTCTAGATCCGCCTGATGATCGTGGTAGTAGCTTAATGCCGCGTGAATCTGCGCCAGGAAAAGATGCGGATGCTGGAAATGAATTTCCTCGGGACTCCAGCCGTAGGCGAGATGATCCAATACCACTTCAATTACCTTTGTGTTGGTGTCGTCAATCCAGGCAACACTATTGTCGTCTAAGTGAACATGTGATTCGATTACGATACCCATAGTGTTTTATTCCTTAATCATTTCCCTCACCGTCATGCCTGTGGGGATCATGGGCAGGACGTGTTCTTGATATGGGATTTGGACTTGGAGGATGTATGGGCCGGTGGCGCTGAGCATCTCCTTGATCGCGGGCACGAGATCGTCCTTGGCCGAGATCGAGCGGCCGTCCCAGCCGAAGCCCCGGGCCACGGCGATGAAATCGGGATAGTAGCGCTCCTGCGGCGTGATGCCGTTGCCCAGGCCGCGGGCCTCGGGATGGTCGATCGGGCCGAGATACGTGTGGGCGCGGTTGGCGTCGTGGAAACGGTCTTCCCATTGCACGACCATGCC
>JBEKIK010000041.1:0-8688 GCA_050011795.1 Thermoguttaceae bacterium
GCAATGCCCTTGAATTACCATGGTCCGAGTCGTCGGAATCGGCCGGGGAAACGATTAACGAAGGTGGTGTGTCGGACAAATCCATTTTCCCGCCCGAGGGGTCCGACGATGACGAGTCGCCCGATTCCCTGGCAAACCAGCCGTGGATGTTGGGCCGGCAGGGAAAAAATCAAAAGCGGGCGTCGTGGATTGCGGATAGCGACGAGACGGGTTTGCAATCCGGGCGCAACGTTGCGCTGAACGAACAATCAGCCGGTTCGGGCCGAGTCCGCCCGGCGTCGCACGATGCCGCGGGGATTGACGGCCGATTGAAAGCTTTGCTCGCCGCGGAGGACGCCGTTGAGTTGATAAGGGAATTGAACGCCGAGGACGATACAAGGGCTGAGGCGGCCGAGGCGGAGTTGATCCGCCGGGGTTTTACCGATATGCAACTCGATTTGGCCCGCAAGTTGTTCGATCCCAATCCAGAGGTGCGCAAGAGATTGGTTCAGGAATTGCCGGATCTGCAGGGCGTGGACGCCGTGCCCTGGCTCATGGAACTTTGCCGCGACGCGGAGACCGAGGTGCGATTGGCGGCGATCACGTTTTTAGCGACATCATCCGATCCGGCGGTTTTGGACGAGGTTGAGCGGATCGCCGGGCGGGACAGCGATTCGGGCGTGCGGGGGATAGCCGACCGCATCGCACGGCAACGCAATGCGCAGCGGTAAACGCGTTATAGTGTGGGACGACTTTCAAAGTCGTCCTGCGTGGGGCATTACATTTTCAGATTATTTCCGTAGCCCACGGTATGGGTTTTGCCGTCGATTTCGATCTCGATGTCGTTGTATCCGATGCGATTTACCTTGGCTTTGACCTTGCCGATGGTAAATTCTTCGCCTTCGTGCACTTTGAGCGTCTCGCCGGTGGTGCGTTCGAATAGCCAGGCTTCGGGAATGCCGTCGGCCTCGATAATGGCCGTCAGATAGCTGAATTGCAGGGGATCGAGTTTTGATGGCGGGGAAGGCCTATCTCTTTCCCTGGGAGGATTTCTGGGTTGCGAATAGGCGGCGAACAGATTCCGGTCGACGATGGCTTTTTTATATTCCTCCAAGGAGGCGAGTTTCAGGCGGTTGCTTTTTTCGGCGGAGAGTTTGTCGGTTTGTTTGGAGCCCGGCAGGGAGAGTGCCTCGACGGCAATGATCAGATCGAGATCGGTCGTGTTTTTGGGTGTGATGGTAATTGAACGGATTTTGTGCAAATAACCGACGGAATAAAATTTATACAGGAATTGAGTCAATTTACCCAACGTGCCCTGACAATTGACGGTAAAACTAAACTCCTCGTAGATATTGCGGTGGTTTTGCGGGTCGACGGGATGAATGTTCACGTTTTTGAAATCGACATCGTGGGCCAGTTCCGAGAGCCAACCGTTATATTGCCTTGCGGCTTCTTTGAGATCCGAGGGCAAGGCGATGCGCTGCCAGGCCGCCAGGCGATCCTTGGCCTTTTGCAAATTTTGCACTTGAGCTTCCTTGAGTTTGACTTTTTCGCTTATATCGTCGTTGTCCTTGCGCAGATCGGCCAACGACTCCTGGTTGGAAGGCCACAACCAATACAGGGCCACCAGCGCCAAAACGCCGACAACGACGGCGAATAATTTTTCGCGTTTATTCAGGGTCATGAAAGAACTTCTGTGTATGTTAAAACTAATTTTCCTAGTGTTACTTGCCTCGCTTCGGCTGCGCGGGAGCCGGTTTGGCGGCGGTCGGCGGGGCTGTGCCGATGCTCAACTGATCCTTGAATTCGACGGTATACGGACTAATCGATTTATCATCGTTGTTGCCATTATTGGTTACCTGGTGCGTGGGATCGTTTAAGCCTTGTTCCATGGAAAGGATGCTTGCCGGGGACTTGGCCAGGCCTTCCATGGCGATCAGGCCGCCCTTGGAGTTCTTGCCCGGTCCGATGATAAGTTTTTTGAGCATGGCGTCGTTGGCCGGGGGGAATTTCCGGCATAGTCGTTCAAGTTCATCCAGCCAACAGACGTCAGTGGCGGTCCACTTATCTATTTCCTTCACCATGTCCTGGACTTTGTTCGCTTCTATCAGTTCCTTGTTCAATATTGCCGATTTTGCGGTAAGTTCGAGTATTGTCTGAGTAAGGCTTGCGCGTTTAATCTGTACGTAAGCTATATAACCCACGAGCAAAACCGCGGCGGCGACGGCGGGAATGACGTAACGGCGCCACTTTTTTGGTTTTTCCTGGCGGCGGCGGGGATGCAGGAAATCGACCGCGTGTCCGGTATGCTCCAACTCGGCCAGCAGCAGGCCGATCAAGGGCGCGAACCGGCCGGGATGTTCGGGCGGGGCGGAGCGGAGTTCCCCGCCCAGTTTCAAGCCTTGGAAGGGATCGAACAATTCGGTGGGCACGGCCAGGTCTTTTTCGATCCGCTGGGCCATTTCGGCCTGCTGGGCGCCGACGCCGCACAGCACGATCGAATCGACCTTGCGCCCGCCTAGTTGATTTTGCACGGCGGCCATCGTGCGGCGGACCTCGCCGATGAGGACTTGCGGCTGGGGCGGATCGCCGCCTAAGCGCGTGGTGCGCAGAAAAACCACGCGGCCGTCGCTCATCACCGTAAGGTCGGCTTCGTCGGACAATAGATCGATCAACAGCCGCAATTCGCCCTGGCGGGCCGATTCCGAGCGGGCCAGAAGCGACGCGGCCGCGCATGCCCGCAAGACCAAGCGCCGCGGCTTCAACCCGGCAGCCTGGCAGGTTTGCCGTATCTGCTCGACCAATTCCGGTCCGATGGCGGCGGCCAGCACGGTCCGTGGTTCGTCGGGCAGGTCGCCCAGGGGAACGAAATCCAAGAGCCATTTTTCGTCGAACTCGTTGAACTCGCGCATGGCCTGGAAACGGACCAGATCGGGCAATTCGTCGTCCGGCGCGGGCGGTAAAAGGAGCTGCCGCAATTCGATGTTCGTACGCCCGATGGCCACCAGGGTATCCAAGCGGCCCAGGCCGCGGGCGCCCAGGGCCGCGGCAAGCCGGGCGCCGATGTCGACCTCCGATTTATCTGCGCCGGAGTCCCGGGGACGCAATTCGACCGCAAAGGCTTGTTCAACCAGCACCTGGTCGCCATGCGAGGAGGCCACCGCCAGACGCGCTTCAGAACCGTTCCATTCCAGGGCAAGCAGTTGAGGCATTTTGATAGGGTTCAGGGTTCAGCCAGCAGGATTTAAATGGGTAGCCCAGGTTCTCGAACCTGGGCGGCTTTGCCGCAAGAGGCTGAATGGGAAATGCAAAACATGGTCAAAACCTCTTGGGACTTCGTCCCACCGGTTCAAGAACCGGTGTTACACGTTTTTCTTATAATTAATCTTAATTCAAAATTCTGAACCCTGAACCCTGAATCCTGAACCCTTTACTGTGTTGCCTGTGTTCCCAGCTCATCCAGGGTAAATCCGCGACCGAGATGGCTTATATCTCTCCAGAATAACACCGTGGCGGGCTGAGTGCTAGCGTCAAGTACGACTTCAATACGTGCCGCCACCCCACCGTCGTCAAAATAGCCTATAGCCTGAACGCGGTATACATCACCCCCGCAGGTGACGTATTTTTCAAGGGCCTTCATTTGCGTTAAGTTAACAATCTCCTCCGTAAGCAGCCAGGTTGCGTAATTCATGCTTTTATCCGCGTTTGTGGGATCCACTGTTCGCCGGGCGATGATCTCTTCGACTATGTCGGACGTCATGCCTGGTATGCACATGAGCACTGCCTTGGGCGCTAGATTGATATTAATCCGGCCGACATACGAGGACTTGACGGACGTGGAATCCATTAGGATAGGCAAGTAGGTTTTCATGTCGCCGGTGGACTTGGTGAAGGGCGAAGCAAAGGTGGTCGTTCTAGACGTGCTCCCTTGTCCGCCGCCTGCTTGTCTGCCGCTCGATGTTGAGGGCACTGACACTTTTGCCCCGATCAGGTCGAGCACGGAGCTGATTTTGGTGCTGCCCGTCTGCTGAGTGAGATCACCAAGCGCGCTGACGGAGATGGAAGGACTGCTTGTGCTTGTTTGCTCGGTTGTTCCGCCGGTCGAAGTTGAAGTGTCCGCACCGTGTATCCGATAAGCGCAGATGAAAGCGGCTTGCTCGGGCGAAAGGGCCTTCTGCAAATCGGAGTAAAGCTGCTGCAGGTCGCTCCCGTTGAGATCGATTTTCGTTGATCCATCCGAGGCCGTGGTGTTGTTTTCCTTGCTGTATAAGGTGAGATATGGGGCCCAACCTAGATTCATCGAGCCGTCGGAGTTGTCGGCGTTGGGTATGCTCACATTGCTGTTTTCGTCGGTATCGATGCGGCCGTTGCGGTTCACGTCGCCGCCGAAGAGCAGCAAGGGAGTGACGCCGCGGACCAGCAGCAGTTCGTCGATGGTCGTAAGCGGGCCGTTCGTCGGCTTGTATGGCGGCTGGAGGTTGGAATAATAATCCGACTCGGCCCCGGATTCGCGAGTCTGGTCGTCGGTATCGATCCAGTCGAGAATGGAGTCGGCGATGTCCTGGGTCACGCCCGGCAAATTCATCAAGATATCTCTTGCGGGGCTGGAACTGGTAGTCGAGTTGGAAACGGACGTGGAACTGGTCGTGGGAGTAGTAACGGAATCGATCGTGGTCATGGAATTGGAACCGGTGCTGGTCGTGGTGCCGGTGCTCGATTTGGTTAAATTCAATATATTATTGATGTTCAGCTTGGCGGATTCGTTTTCCAGGCCGTAGCGGATGCCGCCGCCGGGGAGGCCATTTTCAAGTACGGGAGCGATGAGTGTAACCCTTATATGGGCGGAAGGACTGGCGTCGTTGACCACCAGCACGCCGCCAAAAAACGAGGCATTGTCGTACCAGCCGCCGTCTTGGTTCTGGGTATCTTTACTCTTATAAAGGAAAATCCGCGCCTTTTGCACTCCGGATTCGGCCGCGGCCAAGGCCTGGGCCTGCCGGCCGCTGATGACGGCCGCTTTTCTCTCGGTAAGCATTAATTCCGAAAAGGTAAAACAGACCAGCGTCAGCAAAGCGACCACCATAAGCACAAGAACCAGTACAAACCCCTTATGGGACGGGAATTTTAAATTGCAAATTGCAAATTTCAAATTGCACATTGCGGATTCATTACTGTGAAGGGGCTTTTTGTTTTTTATCATTGCCAGGTTTTATTGGTGGATGTTGTCTATTGCGACGACGTGGACGATGTTGACGATGTGGTTGAAGATGTGGGCTGTGCGGAGGGGATGCTCACCAGGAGACGATATAAGTTAGACTGAAGATTTTGGGTATTGCGGGGATGTTGCGGAGTAATGACAATGCTTATTTGCACGGCCACCGGCAGGCCGCCATTGGAAACCGAATCCCAAGTATCGAGCCATTGGGTGCCGTCGGAGTAGGAAAAATCGATTTCTTGCACCTCGGGGGCAATGGGCGTCAAACTATCGCTGGTAACGGGAAATTGTCCGCCTTGCTGCGAGGCGTAGACTCCCGGCGCCCGGCTCATTTCACGTCGAACCAGTCCGCTTAAAACATTCGATCCATTCGTGGTTCCCGGTGTCGAAGCGGCGCCGCCGTTGATGACGTAATAGGCCACGTTTTTCACGTCGCTCGCCTGGCTGGCGTTGGTAATGCCGGCGTCGGACTGGTTGGAGATGGCCATGTACTGATCGACGCGAGGCAGACGGCTGATATCGACTTGGAGTTGGTTGGCGTTGCCGTAAAGTCCGGGCGTGGATGCCGGCCCGGTGTCGGCTATGTCGCCGGTGCGGTCCTCGGAGTCGGTGGTGTCCGAACCATTAGGGGTGGAAGTAGCCTGGTCTGTCGGAGTGTTATTGTTTGTCTGCTTAGTCGTGTCTGTCGGAGTATTATTTTTTGTTTGCTTAGTCGTGTCTGTCGGAGTATTATTTTTTGTTTGCTTAGTCGTGTCTGTCGGAGTATTATTTTTTGTTTGCTTGGTCGTGACTGTCGGAGTGTTATTGTTTGCCCCGGTTAGGCTCATGCCAATGGCGGCCGTGAGCAGCGAGATGTGCGATCCGTGGGACAGATTTGGATTACTGTTTTGCGAAGACTCGCCTTCCTGGATGTTCGAACCGGACGATCCATTTGAAGATGAAGAGCTTGACTTGGTGGAACTGTAAGGGACCGCACTTTGCAAGTCTTGGGCTATAATCCGCAAAACAGCCCGGGCAAGTTGGGCTTCCTCCACTTTAGTGCGCCCGGAATCGAGCAGGCGAAGGTGCAGATTAATCGCCATTCCCACGGCCACCAGCACTAGAACGGACAGGCCCAAGGCCAATAGCACTTCCAAAAGTGTAAAGGCGAAGTTTTGCCGACGCATGTAAAAGCTCCTTTTTTCCCGGGCAATAACAGTTTGTTGCCTTTTCATTGCCGTTTGTTCTATTGCCGTTTGTTCTATTTTTTATTGATTGTCCCCGTAGCGGAATTAGTGGTGCTGCCGGTGGTGCTGCCCGTGGTGCTGGTGCTGCTGGTGTCGGATGAACTAGTAGACTGCCCAAGGCTTGGGTCCAAGATCCATCTTGTCATGGTGAAAGATGTCGGATGTTGCGTGCCGGGCAGATTTTGCGTCACGGTTACGCACAGGGCGATCAAACCGTCGCTATCTACCGTTTCCATGCTAACGGAATACGTCCACGATACGTTTGTGTTTGTGTCTTGGTCGATGGTATCGAACGAGGCGCCTGAGACCGCCTGTGGGGTGGTAATGCCCGAAGTGTATTCGGCCATTTTGCTTTCGCAAAGCAATAGGGCTTTTGTGAGGTCTTGCGTTGCCTTGGCGTTTCGAAAACCCAGTCGGCCCAGTTCGCCCAACACGACCATCGCACCGGTAAGAATCGCCAGGGCCAGAATTACTTCGAGGATGGAAAACGCGGCCTTTTTTGGGGATGAAAAATGAAGGATGAAG
Organism: Thermoguttaceae bacterium; assembly: GCA_050011795.1. Lineage (GTDB taxonomy): Bacteria > Planctomycetota > Planctomycetia > Pirellulales > Thermoguttaceae > JBEKIK01. Next base: position 6,946 of record JBEKIK010000041.1, read on the forward strand.
GATGAAGGATGAAGTAGTGGGCAGTGGGCAGTGGGCAGTGGGCGGTGGGCAATGGCAAGTGGAGAGTGGAGAGTGGAGAGTGGAGAGTGGAGAGTTGAGAGTTGAGAGTGGAGAGTGGAGAGTGGAGAGTGGAGAGTGGAGAGTGGAGAGTTCCGAACACTGAACCCTGAACCCTGAACCCCGTTCACTGCCCACTGTCCACTGCCCACTGTCCACTTGTGTATGTAGTTTGCAATTTGCATTAAAAAACGTGTTCGCAAAATCCGGGATGCTTTCATAAGTTGCCTTGTCCCCCCGCGGCCGTTACGTCGCTAACTTTGACAATCCCGGTCAGACCGTGCAAAAATAGTTCTATCATCCGGCCCTCTTTGTTCCTGAGCAGTAATTGCGCGTTGGATGTAGTCCCGTCGGGATAGAAGAAGATCGGTTCGGACCAGCCGGAGCCGGCGGAAGCAACGTTGCTTGCGACATACGCATCGCTGGAAGGCATGTCGCCGACGGAGGAGTTATTATCAGTTGACGTATTGTTTGTTATTGTCCCCGTCAGGGCGCCGAGGCCGGTCTGGCTGGAGACGAAGAAAACATCTTTAGGCAGCGTTTGTTCGAGGCAAGCCGGCGCGGCGTTAAGGCTGCTATTATTTTGCGAGGATCCCGTATTATTAGCGAGCAGGGATTGCGCACTGTCGTTCGATGCCGGATCGACGGTAGTGCCGTTTAGCAGGGCGGCGGGATCGGATGTCAGCATATCGATGCGATATTTGTTGCCCTCGATTTCGTAGCGGAACACCCGTATGGCGCCCATTCTCATGGCTTCGACTCGGGCCTTGCTCCACTGAGTGCGTACTATATCCGCGGATTTGCGCAGGCGTTGATAGCTGAACGTTTTTTCCAACTGCGGCCAGGCCATTGCACCGATGATGACCAGCAGGCAGAGCGTGAGCAAGACTTCGAGGAGCGTAAAACCACGACATGAGTGGCGAAGGACAGGGGAAGTTGAATAACTTAGTGGGCAGTGGGCAGTGGACGGTGGGCAGTGGGCAGTGGGCAGTGGGCTGTGGGCTGTAGAGAGTGGAGAATGCTGAATCCTGAATCCTGAACCCTGAACCCTGAACCCTTTTTGCCGAAGCCTGAACCCTGAACGCTGATTCCCGGGTTCCGCCCTAACCCTAAACCTCTCCCGATCGCTGGTGCGGCGCCCGGAAAGGGAACCAATCGAACTGAACGAGATTATCGCCATTGTTACACACGATATGTTCACCGCAGAGACCAGTTGCCGATGTCGTCGGCGGTGCCGTCAACGCCATCCGGCCCCACGGACCATAAGTCATAGGAAATGGGGTTATTTCTGCCGGGCGAGATGTATCTGTACTCGCGCTTCCAGGGATCCAACGGAATCGTCTCCATATAAGGACCGTTCCATTCCGCGGCGGAAGCATCGGAGGGGGGATTGCACAAGGCCGCAAGACCTTGATTGCTGGTGGGATACGCGTACATGTCGAGGTTGTATAAATCCAAGGGACTTTTGAATAATCCAATCTGCGATTTGGCGGCATTTATCATTGCCGCATTTCGCTGGGCGGTATAAGTACCGACCGCCAATGAGGCGATAATCACCAGAATAATCAGCACCATCAAAACTTCGATCAGCGTAAAGCCGCGACGGCGGCGGGGACGATAGGATTTCATGACTAGGGACTCCGAATTAAATGTGCGGGTAAACAAACCTCATTATAATACATTCCA
>JBEKIK010000042.1:0-9031 GCA_050011795.1 Thermoguttaceae bacterium
ATCGTCGGGCGAGGGCTGAATGTGATGGCTTTGGCAATAGTCGCGCACGTCCAGCATCGACTCGGGCAAAATAAAGCCTCCTTCGGCGTTTATCTTCTTCCAGATCATATCGCCCACCATCTGCCCGTACCGGCCGTCGTCGAATTTCGATACGAAATCGAAGGGGATGAGGACCTTTTTTTGATCTTCAGCGAAAACCGTAGCCGCAGATAGAGCGAAGAATGGAATGAATGACATAAATAGAAGACGACGGATTGCAAAATGGTAATTGCAAATTGCAAATTGCAAATTGCGGATAGTTCTGCATTCTGCATTCTGCATTTTGCATTCCTTTATGTTTGTTTGCCGTCCCATGCTTTGGGAACGTAAATGCAATCCGGCTCGGCGGCCAGGAAATCGCCGGTTACGGCATAGGCCCGGGCGCGGCTGCCGCCGCAGACGTGGCGGTATTCGCACGCGCCGCAACGGCCTTTGAAGCGGTCCGGGTCTCGCAGGGCCTGGAACGTGGGATGATTTTGATATACATCGACGACCGAATCCGTTGGGAACCGGCCGCAGCAAAGCGGCAAAAAACCGGCCGGATATATTTCGCCGGTGTGGCTGACGAACATTATTCCCTTGCCGTCGCCCACGCCCAAAGGGGCCCGATGCCCGCTCTGCCGAGCGCAGGGGTTGGTTTCCCGCGGTCCGGCCAGCGGATCGCCGCCGTGCTGGAGCACAAAGCGTCGATAATGCGGGGCTTCGGTGGTTTTTATGGCATAAGGCCGATGTTGTGCATTGTGCCAAAGCTTTTCAAAAACTTGTTCATATTCCCGAGCGGATATGCGCTGTTCTTCCACGCCGCGACCCACTGGGACGAGAAAAAAAACCGACCACATGGCAATTGCCTGGCCGGAAAGCAGCTCTGCAATTGTCTCGACTTGATGAACGTTGCGGCGGGTAACGGTGGTATTGATTTGAACCGCGAAATTCAACTCCCGGGCGTTTTGCAGCATTTCCAAGGTGCGTGCGAAGCTGCCTTCCCAGCCGCGGAATGCGTCGTGCGTTTGCGCATCCGCGCCGTCCAGGCTGATGCCCAAGCTGCGCACGCCGGCGTCGCGGGCCTGCTGGAACGCCTGGCGAGTCGCCAACGGCGTGGCCGAAGGCGTAAGAGCAACTTTGATTCCCTGCCCAACCGCATGGCGTATCAGTTCGAAAAGATCCTTGCGCTTAAGCGGATCGCCGCCGGTCATCACCATCGTCGGACGGAGCGGAAAACTCGCCGCCTGCTCGATGAGGGCTTTGGCCTGATCGGTGCTTAATTCGCCGGGATCCGCGAGTTCCCGCGCCGACGCCCGGCAGTGCTTGCATACCAGGTCGCAGGCCAGTGTGACCTCGTAATAAAACATCAAAGGAGCTCGTACGAAATCGTCTTGGGTATAGTTCATGGAGGGCGAGTAAACAGGGTTCAGGGTTCAGGCAGCAGGATTCTTACGTTCCCACGCCGGAGCGTGGGAATGAGACAATTGTTTTTGATCGCGAAACCGCAAGCGGTTCGGCCTTTAATACGGATACAATCCTTTCGGTTTTGGAGTTGCGTTTGGCGTCGATGATAAGTCGGGTAGTTCATATTTTATAGTCACGCCCCGGTCTTTTACCTCGATGCCGCCGAGTTTTTTTTCCCAAAGCCATGTCCACTTTCGCAACTGGTCGCGGGGCATAAGAATCCGATCTATGACTTTAGTTCGTTTTTCTTTTTGCCAAGCGCCGTAGTTCCAAGAGTATTGCCAGATTTCGTGGCGGATGCTGGCCGCGTTGGGACTTTCGCCTTCGTAACTGGTGGGCTTGTCGCGGATGAGCATAACCAACACGCGCACGGCCTTTTCGTCTCCGCCCAGGTAAAGCGGCACAACCTTATTTTCGTAATGGGGCGATTTTTTGATGTCGTCGATTATGAAATCCCGGGTTTCTTGGTCAACGGCGGCGTCAGGCGGAAAAAACGGATCGAACTCCTTTACCGGCGGGTATTGAAAACCCTCGATCCGAACACGCTGCTTGGCCAGGACGACCAAGTCGTATTTTCCCGCCGGCAGGTTCTTGAACGACCATTTGCCGTCGCCTGTTTTCTCGGCCGCGGCCTCAACGGCCGGGGCGTCGATCTTGGCCTTTGGATCGGGAGGATTACGATGGTTGCCGTCTTGGTCCCAGCGTTGAATCGCCCCGACGAAGGTTACATTTTGCGCATTGCCCAACTCCACGTTCAACTCGGCGGCAAAAGCCGGCAACGATAAGATTACACCGAGAAATATAAAAATTGCAAAATGCAAATTACTAAAGCGCGTCGAACCGCGACCACTGGTCGCGGCTTTATAAAACAAATATGACATTGCTCTCCACTCGCCACTCATCACTTTTTTTCCAAGTCTTCCAACTTTTTCCGCACTGCGGGGACCAACGGGCTTCCGGGATAGTCTTTCAGGATCGAGTGCAGCGTGGCCGATGCCCGGTCTTCGTGTCCGCGATGCAGTTCACAATCGGCGGCCAAAAACAGAATCTGGTCCACATAAGCCGAATCTGGATTCACCGCCTGGAGTTGTTCGGCCTGGGCAACGGCCTGGGCGTATTTGCCGCGGGCAGCCCAATAGCGGGCGTAAAGCAGCGTCAAATATCCGTGGATTTTTTCGCTGGGATATTCGCGTTGCCAGGCTTGGAGTTCTTCGGCAGCCTGATCGAATTGGTTGGTCTTGATGAATTCTTCCACCGAGCGGCTGTGGGCCCCTTTCCAGGCGGTGCTTTCGATGAAGTTTCGTTGCGTGCCCAGGGCTTGTTCGGCCGATGCGTAGGCATCTCGGGCGGCCTTGCCGTTGCCCGCGGCGGCGTAATAATCGCCCCAAACCCGCTGTAAAGCCGCAGCCTGGCGACCGGATTTAATTTTATCCAGCCCGGCGGCGGCCTGGTCGAGCAGCGTCTTGGCGTCTTGTGCCCTGACAAGGTCATTTATGAGAATATCGGCCGCGGAAAATTGACATTCAGCCTTTAATGCGGGATTTTTGACGTTCTCGGCCGCGCCTTCCCAGATTTGCAGTGCCCCGGGCGAGTCGCCCAGTTGGCATCGGGCGATAGGCGCGATATGTTGAGCGATTTTTATTAGATCCTCGTCGCCTTTGGCGGCCGAATCGCCGGCAAACGCCGCTTTGCCGGTCTCCACGGCCCGTGAAATATATTGCCGCGACTGGGACGAAAAGTTTTCTATATTCCTTTTTAACCGGGCTTTATCCTTTTCATCGTTCAGTTTTCGATTTGGATCGGCCGGCCCCTCGTCCAGCTCTTTTTGCAGAATTTCCGCGCGACCGAGCAGTTGCGACGCCTTTAGTTCGTATGCCGACACAAGCTGGCTGAGCGAAGCCGCGTCCAGTGTTTTGATATTATAGGTTTCCAGCAATTTAAGGTGATCGTCGATTTCATGGAGTTTATCTTTATAATCGAGTGCCGGGGCCTGGATATCAACGCGATTGGCGATTTCGACGGTTATAACGCTGAGGCGAAAGGAAAGTTTGACGGTATACAACCCGGGCCGCAAATAAACATGTACCGGATTGAGCTCACCGCTGGTTTGCCCGTCGCCGAAATCCCATTGCCCTTTGTTCTGATTGAGCAAGGTTTTGGGCGAGGCGTCGCGGAAGGAAACTGCGACAAGCGGCGGGGAGCCGTCGGGCAAAGGCACGTCGCCGGTTATTTTCATGGTAAAATCGGGCACCAGCTTTGAAGTGCGAAGCGTCAACGAACCGGCGGGCAGGCGGGCGATGCGGCCGGCATGGAAGGCGGTCGGCGGAATGACCTGCGGTTTGGGCTTAGGGTCCAGCGGATTGATCTCCCAATAGGCCGCCATTATCGCGTCCGATCCGGCGGCGGCATGATAATACTCGAACTTGTGCAGCCCGGCCGAGAGTTGTATGTCTTGCCTAATATTGCGAATAGCAAAGCGCAGCGGCCCGTGCCGGCCGGGCGCCGAAGCGACCTGCTTATCGTCGATCAATAAAAAACTTGCATCCTGGCTGGCGGTTATGAAACCGTATTTGCCCGCCGCCGGAATGTCTAAATAGCCCGTGTATTTGCTGAAGAACGGTTCGCGTTTCAAAGAAAAGGGATTGCTGCCGTGGAAAACGCCTTCCACAAAATCGCTTCCGAATGGGGAAGACGACTCGAAGGCCCTTTGCAAAGGCGCCAAGTTTTGTAAATTGCAATTTCTAAAATGTCGGGTCTCCAAAAGAAGGCCGTCTTGGCAGGTCCACTGCGGCGACGGCTCGGTGGGCGGATCACCGCCATAAAGTATGTCGTACTCCGTCTGTCCTTTGATGGTTTGAAAGGCAAGCCGGCAGAAATCGCCGGGACCTAGTTGCAGCACCCGACAAGGGAGCAATTGATTTTTTACGGCTACGACCACGTTACGACCGTCGGGGGCGATCTCGCCGTGATGAAAAAACTCCGTTACCGCCGCATTGAATGATTTGCCCGTGCCAAGCTCAACAACGCGCTTGGCATTGAACTCAGTGCCCCCCCGATGGAACGATTGAGCCTGGGCGATGTTGGATGTCAAAAGGGCGAATATTACAGCAATAAAAACAATTTTCGAATACTGTATACTATCAAAACAGCTGTCCATTGATGGAACTGCTCGTATCAACTAAGGTAAATGATAATAGGCCTCCTTGATAGTTTAAGCCGATCGATCCCCGCGGGGAAGGAGCAAATAAATCCATGCCGGCAGTTACCCCCCAAATTAGCCCGGAAGAAGCCGTCCGCCGGATTTCTCAAGTCCGGGAAACCCTGGTCAACGAAATCCATAAAGTGATCATTGGGCAGGACGAGATGATCGAGCAGATGTTGATCTGCATTTTTGCCCGGGGAAATTGCCTGACCATCGGAGTGCCGGGACTGGCCAAGACGCTGGCCGTTTCCACGCTGGCCCAGACTTTGCGTCTGCGATTCCAGCGGATCCAATTCACGCCCGATCTGATGCCCAGCGACATCACCGGCACGGAGATTATCGACCAGGACACGGGCAGCGGACAGCGTTCGTTCCGTTTCGTGCACGGGCCGATCTTTTCCAACATCGTACTGGCCGACGAGATCAACCGCACTCCGCCGAAGACGCAGGCGGCGCTGCTCCAGGCCATGCAAGAGCACGAAGTAACCGTGGCCGGCAAAACGTACAAGTTGGAGCAGCCGTTTTTCGTAATGGCCACGCAGAACCCCATCGAGCAGGAAGGGACCTATCCCCTGCCCGAAGCGCAGTTGGACCGCTTCATGCTGTCGATCAACATCGGCTATCCTACCCGGGCCGAGGAGCGCGACATTGTTCTGGCCACCACGCAAACCCAGCGATACGAGGTTAAGCCGGTGCTTCAGGGGCCCGACATTTTGTGGATTCAGCAGCTTGTTCGCCAGGTGCCCGCCAGCCAGCACGTGGTCGATTATGCCGTGGACCTGGTTCGCGCCACGCGTCCGAAAGAGCCGCCCAGCCCCGATTTCGTGAAGAATTGGCTGGCCTGGGGCGCAGGCCCCAGGGCGGCGCAGAATATCATCCTCACGGCAAAGGCCCGGGCGATCCTGCACGGGCGGTATGCCATCGGCGCTGACGACGTCCGGGCCATGGCCTTCCCGGTCCTGCGGCACCGCATCATCACAAACTTCAATGCCGACGCCGAAGGGATCGACGTGGACCAGGTGATCGAAAAAATATTGAAGACCATACCCGAACCGTCGTACGGCGAAACGATTGCGGAAAAACAACCCCCGCCGGCTGCCAAGACCGCTTTACATGGCCGTAAATAAAATGACTGCAAATTGTGAATTTCAAATTTCAAATTTCAAATTGCAAATTGCAAATTGCAAATTGAACAAGTTTTCGGTTGGCCTTTTGGCGGCCGTAGCTTGTTTGCTCGCTGTTTTTTCCGTCAGTGCGGCCGAGACTGTTTATAAGAATCCGGAAAAAAATCCGGAACAGAAGTATTCCCATGGGGTGCTGATCCGGGTGGAAGGCGTTATCGGGCCGATGTTGGCGGCATATTTCGAGCGCAAATTGGCCTTGGCCGAAACAGAGGGCGCAGACTTGATTATTGTGGAGATCGACAGCCCGGGCGGAACTCTGGAAGAATCGCGGAATATGGCCGATCGATTGCGGGATTTGGATTTCGCCCATACCGTGGCTTATGTGCCCAAGCAAGCGTTAAGCGGGGCGGCCATTATGGCCTTGGGTTGCGATGAAATCATAATGGCGCCCATTGCGCTAATTGGCGATGCGGGCCCGATCTTTCAGGACGCGAATTCGCAGTTCAGGTTCGCCCCGGAAAAAATCGTAAGCGATTTGGCACAGAGAGTCCGCGCACTGGCGGCGGGCAAAGGCCGGCCTCCGGCCCTGGCCGAGGCCATGGTCGATAAAAATTTACAAGTATTCCGGGTTAAAAACAAAAATACCGGCGAAGTAACCTGCAAGTCGAAGCGCGAGATCGATGCCGAGGCACATCCGGACCAATGGGAAATTATCGCGCCGATAGCGGAATCCGGCCATGATCGTTTCCTGGAACTCAACGGCCAGCAGGCCGTGGAAGTGGGGCTTGCCCAGGGTCTGGCCGACTCGCGCGAGAATCTGAAAGAGCGTTACAAGCTGCCCGGGGACTTGACGATCCTAGAACCCAGCGGCGTCGATACCTTCGTGTATATTTTATACAATTCCTTTATAATCGCCATTTTGATTATCGTCGGGCTGATCGGATTGTACATTGAGTTCATCTCTCCGGGAGTGGGCATCGGCGGCCTGATTGCAGGTTTGTGTTTTGCCTTGTTCTTTTGGAGTCACTTTTTGGGCGGCACGGCCAATTGGTTCGACGTGATGCTCTTTGCCGTGGGCTTGCTCTGTCTGATTGCCGAGTTGTTTATCATTCCCGGCTTCGGCGTGGTGGGGTTGACCGGCGTGGTGCTGATCCTGATCAGCCTGATTATGGCTTGCCAGAAATTCCTTATCCCGCACAATAACCGCGAATTGATACAATTGACCCACACGCTGTTGATAATTTTAGGTTCCGGGGGAGGTTTTTTATTAGCGGCGTTTTTGATCAGCAAGAAATTCGGTTCCATACCTCTTTTCAGCAAGATGATGCTCCGTCCGCCGGATCCGGTCTATGGATTCAGGGACGAGCCGGCCAACATGGCCAATCCGCCTGTTGTTTCGCCGCCGGAAAATCAGTTTACCGTTAAGGTAGGCGACGTGGGCATAGCCCAATCGTCGCTACGGCCCGCCGGCAAGGCCCGATTCGGCGCGCAAATCGTCGAAGTGGCGACCGACGGCGATTTCATCCCCCAAGGCCGGCGGGTGGAAGTAGTCGAGCAAAGCGGCGGCCGGATTGTCGTGCGCGAAGCCGAATAAAAAATCACCACGGAGACACGGAGAACACGGAGAAACAATTAACATAAAGCCGCGACCGTTGGTCGCGGTTTTTGTTTAATCGTCATCTTCTTCTTGGGTCTCGTTAAAAGTGTCTTGGGCGTCGTTTTCTTCAGCCGACTCGCGTTCGCGCACCAGGAATATGCCGGCGATGAGGCAGCCGGCGAGGTAGCCGCATGGGCCTCCGAACACGGTGAAAAAGATGGAAGATTTAATTATTTCATAGGATGAAGCGAATTCTCGATAAAACACTCTGGCCGCGATCATGCCTCCTAAACCACATACAAAACCTAAAGGAAAACCGGCAATGCAGGATGCCCTGCGCGGTTCATCCCCGCCAAACAACGACATTTGCGCTACTCCGATCCCCGCAAAGAACACGGCAATGCAGCAGAAAACGATCGGGTTGGTATTGAAAATCTTCAAAATTGCAAACAAGACCCCGAAAAAGGCCATCATGATCATGAACGTGCCCACGCTGAATCGCCGCGTAACGCCCACGTCTTTGCCAGCACGGGTTTTGGCGTTCTTTTTCGTTCCGTCGGGCGAAGTTCCGCACACCGAGCAAAAATCGGACAGGGCCGGATTTTTATGTTTACATTCCGGACAGAGCCACATGGAAATAATTCCTTTAACGCAATTTAAAACCACAACCATAACCCCCGGTGTATTCACAGGGGGCTAAATGAATCAAACTCACCGGTGTATTCACCGGGGGGTAAATAAATCTGGAATACTTGCGGAAAGCCAGGGCGTCGGTAGGATTGCGGTTGGTAAAGGCTTCGATGGGTTCTTGGGTCAAACCGGCCCTGCGGAGTTTCAGCAGGAAAACGTTGCCGATATAGGTCATGCCCGGCCCGCCGCCGTAGGATTTCCACATCGAGCGCCGTCCCATGTCCATTCCGAATAGGACTTGCCGGCCGTACCCTTCTTCCAACATGTGGCGGATGAGTTCGATAATTTCCATGTCGGAATGGATTTCCACGCGGGAGATGCCATCGTAAACCAGGTATGCGCCGGCGTGTGCGACGTCTTCGTGCACGTAGCGGTCGAGATTTCGATCCAAGTGGCTGATTAACAAGCACGATGGATGGACCCCCAGCTTGGAGAAAAGTTGCACCTGTTCCAGGGCGCATGTGCCGCGTTCGCAGTGCGTAAGGATTGGCGCGCCGGTGGCAAGATGGGCCAATGATCGCCGTCATAGAAAACGCCGCGGTGGAAGCCCGTACTGGCAACAATATTGACCTTGGAACGCTGGGAAGCCAGTTGCAGCAGTTTTGGGGCGCGTTCCTGGCAGATGCCTTGGGCGTCGACTACGGTCCGGCCGTCGGAGTCATAAAACAGGCTCAGTTCGGCCGTGGTTTTATCCAGATCGTCAAGCAGAAAACCTGGATCGACTTCCTGGCTACGGCCGGGAAGGATGAAGAGGTGTTCGTGACAGTGTGCAAACCCCACCTCTTGTGCCGGGATGTCGCCCAGGACCGTGCGGACGAAATATTCTTTACCTGGAGCGCGGGGCGGCACGGTTCGATACCCTCTTAAATAGTGGGAAATAAGGCAAACAATCGAATATAAACCCGCCCGTACTATTCGTCAATTCCCTCGTAT
>JBEKIK010000043.1:0-8553 GCA_050011795.1 Thermoguttaceae bacterium
CATTGGGCCCAGAGGAAACCGACTTTCTACAAACGGCGGCGGAAACGGCCGGGCTAATCGAGCGGATCGGCTCGCCGAGCGTGCGTTTACATTTGGATTGCAAAGCGATGGCGACGGAGTCCTTGACGATTCCCGAGCTAATCACCCAAAATGCCGCCCTCCTGGCCCACTTTCACGCCAACGACCCCAACCGCCAAGGGCCGGGCTTTGGGCAATTGGATTTTTTGCCCATTCTTGAAGCCCTGGGCCGCATAGATTATCGCGGCTGGATCTCCGTCGAAGTCTTTGACTACGCCCCCGGAATCGAACGTCTTGCCCGCGATAGCATCGCCTACTTGCAACACTGCCTGGATAAACTGGCACATAATAATTAGAATAAGCAAACTACCTGGAAAAGGAGTCGGCAAATGGAAAAGGCATTGCGAGACGTCCTGGAAACATTCGATAATCAATATCCCGGCCGGGACTACACCATCCAAATCGTCTGTCCGGAGTTCACATCGGTCTGTCCCAAGACCGGGCAGCCGGACTACGGCACGCTCAGGATCGACTATGTTCCGGGGGCAAAGTGCGTGGAACTGAAAAGTCTGAAAATGTATTTGCAGCAGTATCGCAACATGGGAATTTATTACGAGACCGTGACGAACAGAATTCTCGACGACCTGGCCGCCGTGCTACAGCCTCGCAAAATGACCTTGACCGCAGCCTTCAATGCCCGCGGCGGCATTAGCACCTCGGTTACCGCGAGTTTTGCAGAAGGATGAAGGATGAGGGATGAAAAAGTGGACAGTGGGCAGTGGGTGGTGGACAGTGGATTGGAGACAAGCGGTATGGAATAGTTGATGTATGTAAAGCCGCGACCAGTGGTCGCGCGCGGTTTGGTTGCGGCCATCAGGCCGCGCTAGGAAGATGTCGAAGCATGAATGACGAAATTAGGCAGAACGCAGAATAATGAACCGAAAACTGCGAACTGTAAACCGTGGACTGTAAACTGAAAACCAAGCATCGAAAATGCCCGATCCGCCCCGCGTGATACTTTCCGGATTTGCCGATGAAGCGGCCAATCACAAGACGGCCCTCGAGCAGTTTGCCGCCTTTGCCGCCCTGGGTCTGCAATACTACAGCATCCGATTCATCGACGTCGGCTCGGGCATTAAGAACGTGATGCGGCTGACTGCCGCGGAGATTCAAAAAATCCGCCGCCTGCAAGACGAATACGGCTTGAAGGTCTCCTCGATCGGCTCGCCCATCGGCAAGGTGAACTTAAAGGACGTCGATGACGGAACCAAGAATATTTACGTGCCTTTTAAAAAGTACCTTAACCGCGAGGTAAAAAAAGCCTGCCGGTTGGCCCGGGCCTTTGATACAAAGCTGATCCGCGGTTTTTCTTTTTATCATCCCAAGGGATCCGATCCGCGCGATTATATTTCGCAGGCGGCCGATCAATTAGGACAGATCGCCGAGACATGCCGCAGCGCCGATTTGACTTTCGGCCTGGAGGTTGAGGCGAATCTGGTCGGTTCGACCGGCCCGCTTCTTGCCGAGATCCACCAACGGGTCGATCATCCGGCCATGGTGCTGGTGTTCGATGCGGGAAACATCGTTACTCAAGGCTATTCGGCGGCGGAAGTTTATCGGCAATATCTGGCCATGAAACCGGGCCTGGGCTGGATGCACGTCAAGGATTACCGGCATCCGAGAGCGGTGCAAAAGGCGGGACACGTGGATGAGGACGCCTTGGAGCACTTTGTTCCCGCCGACGTCGGCCGGAGCGGGCATGAAAAAATCTTCCGCGATTTCGCGGGCATGTTGCCGACATTAGAAAAGAAACTCCGCCGCCGCGGAGTGCCGGGCGTGTTTTTAGAACTGGAACCGCACCTAAAAGGCGGCGGACAATTCGGTGGCTTTAGCGGCCCCGACGGAATGGGCGTCGCCCTTGGCGGACTGTGCCGGGTGCTGGACTCGGCGGGCATCGCTTACCATCTTCGCGATTTCGCCGACATCAAGGCCGCTGAGAAAAGGATGAAGGATGAAGGATGAGGGATGAAGAAAAAAGGTCGGAGTCTATAGCCTATAGGTGGTTGACGGTAATCAGTTTTCATTACGAAATGGGGGAGCATTCATCACTCATCGTTGAAATAGTTTACAATAATCTTTCACCCGGTCTGTTGTTGTCTCTCCGCTATCGCTCTTTTCATCCTTCATCCTTCATCCCTCATCCTTCCCATCATAATCTTTCCCGACATTCCCGGACGTCGCGTCATGCTCGCTCGGCGTTTTTCTTTCCTCGTCTTTGGAATGGGATGTTTGTATTGAATCGAGCTTTACCGACCCGCTAACGAGCAATTGAATGGTCTGCATGACATATTGGGCGCCCCAGATGAGGGCCACGACGAAACTCATCATCGCCGAAAAAAACGTGAGGTTGCTGGGCAACCACATTTTCCAAACACAGAGGAGTCCCAAGCCGGTGAACCCGCCCAGCAAGGCTACCGCCAGTTTTGAATACATAACGCGCATCATTTGCCGCCGGGCGTAAGTGCCCAGCGCGTTTTGCACGGAGTATTTGGCCAGGTTGCGGAGCACGGTGATATCGACTTGTTTTTCCGGCGCCACGGTATGGGGCATAAGTTCCACCGGCTCGCCGCGTTGGGCTAATATGGAAACGGGCGCTGTCGGCGGAGAAGGCGCCGTTTCCAGTGGCGACGGCGCCGTGTCCAGCCGGCTCGAGGTCGAGGCGTAAGGATTATCCGCGCCGTAAATCAACTCGCCCTGCGTGCTGCGAATTCGCTGCATCAGGCGGACCATGTAATCATCGACCGATTCTTCCTCATGCGCCGGAGCGTGCCGGGAAGAGTCGCCGTCCGTCGTCTCGTCGGCTGCAGAACTATCCGCCTCCTCCGGCTTGTCTGTATTATGACCTAAACGACGACGGAAATCATCGGAATCCTCCGGCGATTTATCGGTTTGAGGCGGCGGGGAGTCCTCGACAGCCGGTGCTTTGCCGGTTGGGGAAAGCTCTTCGGACGTCGCTTGTTCGGTCCGCTGGGCTTCCCAAAGCTCCCGATCTCGCTGCTGCCGGGCGAGTTGCTGTTCCCAATTTTGCTTTTCCGCCTGGAACCGTGCTTGCAGGATTTCCAGTTGGGCGCCCTTTTGGTCCGCTTCTTCTTCTCGCGAGGCGAGGGTTTTTTCCTTAGCCCTGCACGATTCTTCCCATCGGTTGAGCTCGGTTTCCAATTTTAACCGCATTGAATCCACTGCCGCCGAACGGGTTTGGAGATCGGCCGATTGGGCCAGGAGTTCAGCCGATTGTTTTTTCAATTCAGCGGCCTTGTTTTCAAGTTCCGCCGCCTGGGCGTCGAGTTCCGCCTTGCGCTCATCGAATTGCCGCTGACGGTCTTGGAGTTGCCGTTGCGAGAGTTCCTGTTCTGCCCGCCATTGTTGTTGCTGTAAAATCCAGGTTTGCCGCTGGGACTCCAGTTCGGCCCGTTGGGCATTGAGTCTGGCAAGCTGTTCCTCCTCCGCGGCTGCGCGTTGCTGCGATTCCGCCGAAAGCGAGGCGCTGCGAAGCTCTTCCCACTGGCGGCGTTCTTCATCGAATTTGTTTTGCTCCGCCTGCAATGCCGTTGCGGTTTCCTCTAATTGTTTAGTCCGCAGATCAAGAGATTTATCCTGCTTAAGAAGTTGGCTCTTACGGGCGTCGAGCTGCTGCAATTCCGCCGAAAGCGAGGCGTTGTGAAGATCTTCCCATTGGCGACGTTCTTCCCACTGGCGGCGTTCTTCTTCGAATTTGTTTTGCTCCGCCCGCAATGCCGTTGCGGCATCTTCTAATTGTTTTGCCCGCAGATAAAGCGATTTTTCCTCCTGGATGAGTTGGCACTTACGTGCGTCGAGTTGTTCCGACTGCAATTTCAACTCGGACTCTTTCGTCGACTCGGCCGGCGTCGGATATTCTTGATATTGATCCGCGTAAAACGCATCAGCGCCGGGCGAAGGGGCGGCAATTTCGCCCGTGGCCACGACCTCCAATTCCAGCCATCCGACGCTCAATCGGTCGCCGGCGGATAAAGGCGCTTTGGTAAACGTCCGTCCGTTAAGTCGGGTGTCGGGCGACCAGCGGCGGATTACAGCGCCGTTGGGACCGCGGAGAATCAGGCAATTAACCTGATACACGCCCAGCCCGCGCAATCTAAGCGTGCAATTCTCTCCGGACCCGATCGTACACTTGGCCGATCTTAGCCGGAGCACCTGCCCATTATGGTTTGATCCACGAATTTGCAGTACCAGATCACTCAAAGCCGAACCCATAACACTGGGATTAACAGTGCCTGTGACCATTTTTATGACCTCGTTTTCTTCTGAATTTCAAAATAAATATACCCCAATGGTGTTGCACCTAGCGGACAAAATAATTTCATAACATCCCACCTGCATTTAGCTTACGGCAATAGGGCGGTCAAAATGGGAATGATGATTAAAATGGGGTAAGTAGAGTTTAACGAAAAACGGCTGTATATCTTTGTTGGTTTTGACGATTATCCGATAGCGACTTTGGATGCAGCAAAAAGCACCTAGTTGAATGGAAACACAAACGGCATTTTTCATGCTCGATGAGTGTCCTATTGAGCGATTTGCATCTACACATTCAGGTGGGGCTTGGATGCATCACAAAGTTGGTTCTTAAGTTATTGACAAATAATGATTTATGGCAATCTACCGGCGATAGTCCCAAGTAAAAAAACAAAAAAATTTTTAGCCCGCACAAAGGCGATATGCGTAGTATGATTTGGTTGCTACTGTTCAGTGGCTTTTTCAAAGTTTTGTCTGGGTAGCGCCAGTCTCATAACCCAGTGTTGGAAACAAGAGGAGAGTTCGACAAGGCTTGTCTGAAGGGGGGCAACCTTCAGTGCGGCCAGGATCGGACACCGAGGTAAAGTCCTATGAGCCGCAAAGACGCTATTTTGACCCTGCGCCAGATCCTGATGAAGCGACGCGATGCCTTGCGCAAGGCTCTGGCTGGGGACCTGAGTTTGTTAAGGGAGCTGAATGCGCAGGCCTCCGGCGACTTGGTCGATGCCGCCCTGGATTCGGTCCAGGACGAAATCAGTTCCCAACTAGCCGAAGTGGAAAGCC
Organism: Thermoguttaceae bacterium; assembly: GCA_050011795.1. Taxonomy (GTDB): domain Bacteria; phylum Planctomycetota; class Planctomycetia; order Pirellulales; family Thermoguttaceae; genus JBEKIK01. The sequence continues at coordinate 5,134 of JBEKIK010000043.1, forward strand.
GCGAACTTGCCCGCATCGAGTATGCCCTGGAGCGGATGCGTGAAGGTCAGTTCGGCATCTGCGAAGGTTGCGCGACACACATCCCCATGGCCCGTTTGCACGCCCTGCCATACGCCACGTATTGCATTAAATGCCAAAGGGAGATGGAACGTCAGGGTGCCGCCTCTTCTTCGGAAGTCGATTGGAGCCGATTGCTGGACATGCCCGGCAACGATGCGGAATTGTCGATCAACGACATCGAGATCGATGTTTCTTGATCTTGCCTTCCGCGGAAGGTATACTTAGGCTAGTAAGGGGAAAGCCTATAAAATCCCCATTTTCGTCGGTCAGATAAATCAACTTAAGCCCACGCCTTGCAAGGCGTGGGCTTTCATGTACTAAAACCATGCCCACTGCCTACCGTCCACTGCCCACTGCCCACCGCCCACTTTTATATATCGTTTTTGTAGCGATATTCCCGCTCTTGTTTTTCCCTGCGCGGCTGCCGGCCCAAAATACGATTCCGGCGTCATTGGAACGCGCCAAAATCCTCACGCCGGAAAGGGAAGCCGAATTGCGGCAGGAACTCCAACGGCAGTTGCCGGCGTTGGAGGCCCAATCGGCCGCCATGAAGACCGTGGCCAAACTGGTCGGCCCCTCGGTGGTATTTATCGAATCGCAGCGCGGGCCCGATGCCACGCGCAGACATACGATCCAAGAGGACGGCTCAGGTGTAATTATCAAATCGAAAGACAAATATTACATACTGACCAATCGGCACGTCATCCGCGACACCCCGCTTAGCGCCATTAAAATCGATCTGGCCGACGGACGCCGCATTGCGCCCGATAAAGTCTGGAACGACGAAGAGTCGGACGTCGCGGTTTTGGCCGTATCCGGGCCCGACCTGGTCGCCGCCTCGCTAGGCGACAGCGACAAGCTGGAAATCGGCGACTTTGTCCTGGCCATGGGCAGCCCCTTCGGTCTGAACCAGTCGTTTACGCACGGCATTATCAGCGGCAAAGGCCGGCGGAATCTGAAGTTGGGCGAAAACAACTCCCAAAACGGTGAAACCAGTTTCAGAAATCAGGATTTCTTGCAGACCGACGCCGCCATCAATCCGGGCAACAGCGGCGGGCCGCTGGTCAATCTGCACGGCGAAATTATCGGCATCAACACCGCCATCGCCAGCAGTTCCGGGGTGAACGAGGGTTGCGGATTCGCCATACCCATTAATATGTTCATGTTCGTTGCCGGCCAACTCATCGAAATCGGCAAGGTAACCCGGGGATATATCGGGGTGCAGTTGAACTCCAGATTCGGGCCGGAAGCGGCCGCCGAGGCCGGTCTGCCCCGGTTGATGGGCGCAAAAATAAACGCCATTTCGCCCCGCACGCCCGCCGAGGCCGCCAAACTCCAGCCCGGCGACATTATCCTCGAATTCAACCATATCCCCATTGACGAAGACGCCCAACTGGTAAACGTGGTCAGCATGACCGAAGTAGGCGCGACCGTGCCGGTGTTGATCTTCCGCAATCGCGAAACGCTTACACTGCAAATCCAGATCCTCGATCGAGCGAAATATCCGCAGTAAACTAGCTTTCAGCAATTAGCTTTCAGCTATCAGCGGTCAGCCTGATCCCTTACCCCTGATCTCTGTCTACGGCACCAAGAAACATCGGCCGTGCGATAAGATATCATACAACGATCTGGGCTCTCGCCAAGGTTCGCCTTCATCATAATGCAGGAGAGGATCGTAAATCATATATTTATTCAAGAATTCAGCTTCGCTTGATTTTATCTTTACCATAAAATCGGTGCTCCAAACAACCGGCTTGCCCTTTCCGGGCGATGACAATTCAAAATTCATCCCCGGACCACTCATCCAGTCTTTCAGGCCCTCGGGAAAGTATTGATAAGGTTCGCCGGAAAACGGGTCCTTGGGCAATTTCTCGAAATACGGCCCGACCAATTCATCAAGGGATTTCGGATAGCCGCCGTGTTCGAGTTTCCAAGCCTGCAAAGCCAAAACGATCCGTGTCGCACGGCGCTTATTTTCCATGTCGGCATATTGACGATTAATTAAAATATCCATTTGCCAGAAATATCTTTTAATTAGTTCCCTTTCATATAAAGAATTTCTGAAGAAGTATGGATATTGCCTTTGCGGGAGAACATCAATGGGCTTGCCGGCCTCTATATCCCCCATGGTATGGCGAATGGATGCCATATCTTGGTGCGTTATCAAATTTAACAACCGTAGCGCCCGGGCGCGCTCCCAGGGAAACCACCCTAAAAATGGTATATTATACATACCCTCGCTGATGGATTTTCTGACCCAACTGTAACGATATTGAATTTCCGCCTCTCCCGCGGGCATGTCGGCCGTGAGTTTTTCGACTTGCCGGATGGCATTCTTGATCCGCTCGGGGGTCTGACCGCTTCGATTTGCCCAAAACGGCAACTGTTCGTAAACACGGCTTTCAAGATAATCGCCTGAATTATATGGTATGGAGTCAAATTGTTTTGAAATTCGAATGGCTGACATATATCTTTCCAAAGCCGCGTCTAATTGTCCATCCGATTCCAGCATCATTGCACTATAGATTAATAAGTTCTGCATCCCGATAGTCGATCCAAAACGGCTGTATGCTGGAAAAGGATACGAAGCGATCCTTTCCGCCCCTTTGCTGGCTTCGATCAAAAGGGAAATCTCTTCTTGATTTGCCTGGACAAAATCGATTTCCTTGGCGGATAATGCCTTTGGAATAGTGTAAACGGTCCAAATAGGTTCTTTTCCTTCTTCCTCCGCCTTTTTCTTGATTGCTTCCCACTTTTCCTCTTCAATTTCCTTCCAAAGTTTCCAGTCAACGAGTTCGTCGGCTTTTTCGAAAAGATTCCGAGTCGCCTGTTCTTCGGGCGTTAGCGGGCGCTCGAATTCCGAGATTGAAAAGCCGGGATCGACGACCGGGACCTGGTAAACTCGATAAAGCGGCACAACCGTCAATAAAACGATAGTCGGCACGGCCAATACCAGCCCCGGCCGCAGCCAGGAGCCAAATGTGTTGCGCTTAAGAATCCAATCCGGCGCCCGCACCCAGGTCGCCAGCAGCAATATCGCCGGTATCGGCAGTACGGACCACAATAAGTTTATCTCGCATGCCCACATATATGCCGCCCAACCCGTGATAAGGGCCGTGATAATCAGGCTGAACAGCCCGGCCAGAAACCCGCTGCGGAAAAACATGGAACAAAACTGTCCCACGCATAAACCCAACATTGGGTATCCGAATAAAAATAATATGTATGAAGAAATCGCAAACCAGTTTTCTTGCCAACGCCAATTCTTAACATGATCAAAATAAACGTAGGTGGAAAGACATGCTAAAATAACAACCAAGCAGAATGGAACAATAATAATCAGCCAAGGCCACAGTCGGC
>JBEKIK010000044.1:0-8549 GCA_050011795.1 Thermoguttaceae bacterium
GGTTTCTCGCCAATTGAGTGTATGTCGGATTGGAAGGATACTTAAGAAGGCCCGTGGTCGGGTCGAGTTGCACTTCATAAATTCCATTCCAGAACGAGCCGAACGTCATCCACATGTTCCCGTTATTGTCTTTGAGGATTGACGGGTCGATGGTGTTGAAGGCGCTGCCGACATGGGACTGGAGGACCGCGGAACCGTGGTCGGTCCACACCGGATTGGATAGCGATGTGCTCGTCGCCATTCCGATGGCCGACACCTGGCTGCCAAAAGTGGAAACCGCATAATATAAGTGGTATAATCCGTTGAAGTAGGAGATCTCCGGCGCCCAGAAATATCCCGTGAATCCCGGAACCGCCGTCGTAGTCCACGACGGCTGCGTGCTGAACACCGCTGAACCCTCAAACCAGGACGTCGTGTTCGACGAATATTTGGATAAGATACCCTGGCCCGTACAATAGTAATAATAATGGCTTCCATCGTAAATCATCGTTGACGGGTCATGCGCCCAAAGCGCTTGGGAGCTGCCCGAAACCGTGACGTGGACTGGGGTGATGGCCCGGGCGGTCTGAACGCTAATTACGATCACGGCGGCAACTGCGCCAAGGCGACACAACAGGGTCTTCGATAAAAACCAAAAAAACCGTCGGTGCGAACTTAAAAAGCGGGAAGCGTTTTCCATGGATTTGGACTGATGGCGCATCGTGGTTTAAGCTCCAGTGAAGTAATACGCCTTGGATTCGAACCACGGCAACCCTGAATGTACTATAATTGCGGACATAAATCAAGAAAAAAGTCGAAAACCGCCTTTAACTTTCAGGCAGGTGGGCAAGAAAGGGAACCGCATTGCAACGGAAAATGCAGCATTTGCCCTTTTTATTAAGAGCTTATTCCAAAACGCGATTTTCTTGAGATGAATGTAGTTGTATTGTTGAGATGGTAGTTATATGGCCACCCCTAAATGCGGAGTTTTGCAGGGGTGGGCGTACAACTACCAACCCAACTTAACTGTTTTGGGATAAGATCTAAACCTGTTCTTCCCGAAGGAGATCTTCAAAGGTTTGCCGGCGGCGGATCAGTCGGGCCGCTCCGGCGTCGAGGAGCACTTCCGCGGCCAGGGGCTTGGAATTGTAATTCGAGCCCATCACGAACCCGTAGGCCCCGGCGCAGGCAATCACCAGCAGGTCGCCGACTTGCGCCTCCGGCAGGCGGCGGGTGCATACTAATCCGCCTTCTTCCTGGGTGAAAATATCACCCGATTCGCACAGCGGACCGCCCACGATCACATCTTGCTTGGGCCGATTCGCGTCGCCGTCGGCTGCAACGATCGACATCGGATGATAGGAACCGTAGAAAATTGGCCGAAAGAGATTATTGAAGCCGGCATCGACCAGGTAAAAAATATTGTCGTCCTGCCTTTTTAGGGCGCGGATTTCCGTTACCAGATAACCGCTCTCGGCGACCAAGTACCGCCCCGGCTCGATTTCCAATCGCAAATGATGGCCGAACTCCTTTTCCAAGCGCTTTCGCGCGGCGTCCCAAAGGGCGAAATAGGCATCCAGGTCGACGTATGAATCGGTGGGCCGATACACGGTTGGCAGACCGCCACCGGCGCTTATCGACTGAAGCGAAGGGCCGATTTCCACCGCCGTTTTTTCCATCGCCCCACAAACTTGTGAAAGATGTTCCAAATCGGTGCCGGAACCGATGTGCATGTGCAGACCGGTTATGGTCAGCCGATATCGCCCAGCCCGGGCAAGGCAATCGGCGATTTGCGTATGCCAGATGCCGTGTTTGGATTGCTTTCCGCCGGTATTGGTTTTTTGGCTATGACCGTGCCCGAAACCGGGATTGATCCGCAGCGTGATGCCGACGCCGGGCAGCAGTTCGCCGATCTGATCGATCATGTCCGACGAGCCGCAGTTTACGTGGATTCGTTTTTGCACGCACAGTTCCAGGCTCTCGGCGTCGAAGATGTCGGCGGTGTAAACGATGGGCGGCGGATCGCCGTCAACGGCATAACCGGCGGCCAGCGCCCGGCGGATTTCGTTGGCGCTGACGCAATCGACCAGAGCGCCTTGTCCGCGGATTAAATCCAAAATTGTCAGATTCGAGCAGGCTTTTTGCGCGTAACGGATGTAATCGAAGGCGCGGAGATCGGAAATCCGTTGCCGTATCATCTCGGCGTCATACACGAACGTGGGAGTGCCATAGCGCCGGGCAAGATCGAGAACCGGAACGCCGGCAATATTTTTCATCAAAGCAGGATACTCGGGCGGGGTAGGCATGGGTTGGGGGTCTACGCACGTTTTGCGTACATCGAGTACAGTATGTTTATCATGTAATGCTGCGACCATTGGTCGCGGAAGAACAATCGAAAACCTTTGATTTTTCCACAACCGCGACCGATGGTCGCGGCTTTACACACAACAATTAGCGGTCTTTTATGATTAAATCAACGGTATTGTTCTTGGGCTTGCGGGCTTTCGCACCCGCAATAAAAAGATTATCCCCCAAAGTCGAATTTTTTCAACCCCCCATCGCCATGCTGTACTTTTAAAACATGTGTACAGGCCCGCGGGATGCATCAACTACCCGCCGTGTATTCACGGTGGGCTAAATTGCTCCCAGTCACTGTTATTGATATTGTGAGGCATCGACTGGAGGAAGAATTTTCCAACCACTGGGTTGGGAGGTGTCTGGATATTTACCCTTACGATTTCCCAGGCTTCTGTGGGCTATGGGGTCGATATCGTAAGAGATCGAATGGACCGCGCCGTCGCAAAACACCATATTGAAAGTCGAGGCGTGGCTGCTGCCGAAAATGGATGGAGATGTAACTCCATGTTGAGTTCGTTGAGGGGGGTTGTTGACCCAACGCACTGTATCGATATCTAATCCTTGGGACCAAGGTTGATCGTTGTCGGCGGCCGTGGTCAACAGGGTATCGGGATTTAGATACTTCTCGCCCGCCAGGTAAAGATGGGCGGTACCGACCAATATATCTTTTATCTGTATAGCGCCGTGCAAATAAAATACTCCTAGAGTCGTGTCTGGACTACCGTATCTTTGAGTTGACCATGTATTGGATGTATTCCAGTTATTTGCGTCATCGTATGACGTTGGACCTCCAACGGTATAATCCGTATAATCATCGCCGCAAAGTCCGGCGTAATCGGTTTTGGCACAAATTCCGTCTTTGTTAATGTTGACAATGTCGTTAGTGTAAGGGTATAGGATCAAAGGGCGACACGCAGGGCAATTGAAAAAAGGAATAAGCGACTGGGCAATGACTGTTCTGCCTTTTTGATTGCCGTTTTTGCCGAAATCGTGCACCGACTTCAATTCGGTGTAGGGGAGAATATTATAAAACCAACCGCCGGGCTGTCGGCCGCGGAACCCGCGGTCCGGATCGCCGGACCAATACCATCCCCACCCGCCCCAAGGAAAAGATTTTTGTTCATTTAAATGCGTGGTGCAGCCTAAGCCTATTTGTTTGAGATTGTTCTTGCACTGCATTCGACGCGCCGCCTCGCGCGCCGCCTGTATCGCCGGCAACAGCAGGGCGATGAGTATCCCAATGATGGCGATAACCACCAATAGTTCCACTAGAGTGAAGCCATGTTTGCGATCTTTATTCATTGAAATCGTTCCTATAATATGCGAGCGAATTCAAATCATTTGCAAAAGAATAGGGAGTCAAAACCGGAGAAATTATTTTCGCATAATTTTAATATCAAGTAAATTACACGCAAGGGGGGTTGCCGTTTTTCTATAAAAAACCGTCCCCGGAGCATGCTCATAAGTTATTTATCAGCAATTAGTTAAAACTTTTAAGCCTTTATTTCGGTCTTCTCAAAAAAATATTTAGATTTTTATCAAATTCCCAATAGGCGGCGTCCGTTTAAGGTCGTTTGGCGCTGGAAGTCCAAGAGTGCGATGCCGCGCAGTTCAGCCAGGCATTGGGCCGTGTGCGCGATCCAGGCCGGCTCGTTGCGTTTTTCGCGGCCCCGAAGCGGTTCCGGCGTGAGATAAGGGCTGTCGGTTTCGATCAATAGCCGATCCACGGGCACTGACACGGCCGCTAAACGAAGTTGCTGGAACTTTTTATTTTTATACGTCACGTTGCCGGCAAAACTGACGTGCAATCCCAATTCCACACACTCCTGGGCCATGCGGGCGTCGCCGCTAAAGGCGTGTAGGATTCCTTTTAGCGGCGTTCGCACCGCTGCCCGGCGGAGCATGGGCATCAAATCGTCGGCTGCGTCGCGGCAGTGAATCACAAGGGGCAGATTCCGCTCTTGCGATAAACCGAGATGGCGATCGAAATACTCTTGCTGCAAATGGAAAGGGGTGTGGTCCCAATATCGATCCAATCCGGTTTCGCCGATGGCGACCACGCGCGGATGGCCGGCCAGTTCGACGATCCGGTCCCAATCGTCCGGATCGGCCCGGGCCGCGGAATTCGGATGAATTCCCACGGCCGCGAATAATTCCGCGTGATCTTCGGCCAGGCGCACGGTTTTGCGGCTGGAATCCAGGTCGACTGCCACGCCGAGCATGAGTTCCACTCCCGCCTGCCCGGCCCGATCGATCACCGCCGTCCGATCGGCGTCGAATTCCTCTTGATCGAGATGGGCATGGGTGTCGAAGAACATTGTAAACACAGAACTCAGAACGCAGAATGCAGAACTGATTTCTTCGTTATTCGTTCTGCGTTCCGCGTTCTGCGTTCATCATTTTCTCCAGTATTTCCGCGTGTCCGATGGTGTTGCCCAGGATTTCTTCGGCAAGGGCGTGCAACTCGGGAATTTCCGCCAGTTGGGCAGAAAATTCCGGCAAGATCTCGATGTCCAACTGGAGCGAGTCGATTATCTCGCCCGTGAGATACTCGATCGAGACGTCGTTTAACCCGGTATATTCCAGGGGAAAAGTGCCCGGATCGGGATATTCGCCGCGCTCCAGAAGCGCTTGGGCCGTGCGATTGGCGAACAGGCGGCGGTCGGCCGCCAGATTGGCCAACGCCTTGCCGAGCGGCCCGTGACCCGGCTGCATCCAGGGATTTATTTCGACCACGTATGCCGGCAGCCCGCGGCAGAGCATGTGCAGAAACTGATGGAGTACGTCCGTGGCGGATAATGTATTTTGCATGTGGATCATTTTTTCCGGTTTTCAGTTCACAGGTTGCAGTTTTCAGTAAGCCGTCAGCCGTTGGCTATCAGATTATATTACTCACTATCTATAGCATTATCCTCAATGGAACATTGAATGCTTTTTTTCTCTAGCCCAGGCGTTTACGCCTGGGACCGAAATCCGTTTCAATAATCATAATGTCAACCCCGTTTACGGGGTTCATCAATCTTCAGCCGCCCCTAAAGGGCTACATGAAAGGGATTGTGGAATCCTCCTAATCCCAGGCGTAAACGCCTGGGCTAGAGAAAAGTCAATCCAAATCTACAGTTTGAATCATTATTTTCCTCCTGTCCATCGTCTCCCGCCCCCTATTAATACAGCAGCGCGGCCGCGGCCGCGTATGCCCAGTTCGACAAACCGCCCCACAGGAACAACAACGCCACCACCGGAACGGTGAGCGTAGCAAAGTAAAACCCGGGCATGGAAAACAACGATATCGACGGCAGGGGTCGATCTTGCCGTTCGGGCTCCAGGGTCATTACCTTCACCACGCGCAGATAATAAAACAGGCTCAGCACCGTGTTGAGCACGCCGACGGCCAAGAGAGCGAACATTTTGGCCTGGATCAGGGATATGAAGATAGTCACTTTGGCGGCGAATCCGCTTAAAGGCGGCAGGCCCAACAGGCTGAACATCACGATCGCCATGCAGACCGTAAAGCCCGGCGAACGCCGCGCCAGCCCGGCATAATCGCGGAGATCCTCGGACCCGGTTGCGTTCCGCAAAAACGCCACGCCCGTGAATGCCGCCAGGTTCATAAACATGTAGATGCTGATGTATATGCCCATGGCGCTAACGGCGTTGCGAGCGCCTTCGGGATTTTTTTCGATGAGCATCACGGCCGCGGCGATGGGCATCATCATGTATCCGGCATGGGCGATGGTCGAGTAGGCCAGCAGTCGCTTCATGTTCGTCTGCCCGTAGGCGGCCAGATTGCCGAAGGTGCAGGTCACGGCCGCCAGGACGGCGATCAGAAGTCCGATGTATTGCCTGACCGGGGCCAGGTTTTGGAGCAATACGGGGTCGGGCACGAAGGAAAATACCATAGCCAGGCGGACCAGCAAGGCCAATGCCGCGGCCTTGGATGCCACCGATAGGAAAGCGGCGACTTCGGCCGACGCGCCTTCGAACACGTCGGGCGCCCAGAAATGGAAGGGCACGGCCGCCAGTTTGAAGGCCACCCCGACCGCCAGCATCAGCCCGCCTAAGATCAGCGCCAAGGATCGATCTGCGCCGGCCCCGCTTTCCAGCAATTCGGCCAGGCGTTGGGCCATTGTAGGCAGATGCGCGGATCCGAGCGCGCCGGCCAGCAGGCTCATGCCGAAGAGCATGATTCCGGCCGCGCCCGCTCCGTACACGGCGTATTTCAGGGCCGCTTCGCCGCTTTTTCGCTCATTTCGCAAAAAACCGGCCAGCACGTATGATGGCAGGCTGGCCATTTCCATGCCGATGAGAATCGTTATCAGGTGATTAGCCGAAATCATCAGCGACATTCCCAGCGCGGCCCCCAATACGAGCACGTAAAATTCCGCCGCGTCTTCCCGGTCCGGCACGCGCGATATCTGCGTGAAGGTGGTAAAAAGCAGGACGAAAATCAGAATCAGACTGCGCATGAAGATCGAAAAACTGTCGTACACCAACAGTCCGGAAAACAGCGGCTTGGCCGGCGAAACCGCCGCCGGAATCCAGTTCCAAGGCAAGGCGAAACAGAGCGCGGCGCCGACGCCCAATAACATGAGATAATACGATAGCGTTTTCCAGGAGGGAAGTATCATCCGCATTAACAGGATGGCGACGATCGTGACGCACAAGACGATCTCGGGCGTGAACGCCGCAAGCGACGCCCACAGCGTTTGGCCGGGATTGACCCGCTCGTCAAACAGATTTTGAACCAGTTCGATAAAGTTCATGGGATGCCCATTATTGCGGCGAAATTGTATTTACCTTGGGATTGCCGGTATTCTCCGATTTCGCGGACGCGGCGTCCGGCGTTTTGGCCGGCTGATTCTTTTGCCAGGCGATCAGATCCGTGGTGATTTTATTCACGCTGGGCCTCATGTAATCGAACAAGGCCCGCGGATAAACTCCGAAAATGACGGCGAAGGCCAAAAGCGGGGCGGCAATCAGCGTTTCGCGGCGGGTGATGGGCGAAAGCGACTCGGCATGGGGGCCTTTGTATTCCGCGCCCAGGTACACGCGCTGAATCGTCCACAGAATATAGCCCGCGGTGAGTATCACCACCGATGCGGCGATCACCGCCATCGCGGCGCTGTAGTTCCACGTGCCTAAGACCACGAAGAATTCGCCGATGAATCCGCAAAGGCCCGGCAGACCCAACGCGGCGAAAAATATCCCCATGGCCAATCCGCTCGCGACCGGCATCCGCGCGAACAGCCCGCCGAACTGATCCAGGTTGCGGTGATGCACGCGGTCGTAAAGCACGCCGACCATAAAGAACATGCCAGCCGAGCTCAGGCCGTGGGCGATCATCTGGAACATGGCCCCGTTCATGCCCATCTGCCAGTAGTCGGCGTTGTATTGGTTGCCTGCCGCAGCGCTCCATACGGCAATGCCCAGCAAAACATAGCCCATGTGGCTGACGGAACTATAAGCCACCAGGCGTTTGAAATCTTTTTGGGCCATGGAAGCCAACGCCCCGTAGATCATGCTCACCAGGCCGATCGTGCCGACCAGCCAGGACAATTCGTAGGCGGCGTCCGGGCATATCGGATAACAGAAGCGGAGGATGCCGTATCCGCCCATTTTCAAGAGCACGCCGGCCAGGATCATGGAGATCGGCGTGGGGGCCTCGACGTGGGCGTCGGGCAACCAGGTGTGCACGGGCACGGCCGGCAGTTTAATGACAAACCCGATGAACAACAGCACAAAGGCCCACCAGGAAAGCGATTTTCCGCACCAAAGCTCCCTGCTGAAGAGCGCCGGTTCGTGCTGGCCCATTTGAGTTAGAGCAAGAATGTCGAATGTATGGATGGGTTTCGCGGAGTCGGTTATGCCCAGGCTGTCCGCGGCGGCGGCGGCATGGCCGTCGGCAAGTTGTTTGCCGTCAAGGGCCCGCACGTCGCCGGCGAAATAGAGCATCAACATCGCCACCAGGATCAGCACGCTGCCGACCAGGGTAAACAAGAAGAATTTGATGGCGGCGTATTCGCGGCGCGGCCCGCCCCATATACCGATGAGGAAATACATCGGCAAGAGCATCAATTCCCAAAACAAGTAAAACAGGAAGAAATCCAAGGACAAAAACACGCCCAACATGCCCGTTTCCAAGAGCAAGAACAAAACGCAATAGGCCTTGACGTGGCGGCTGATGGGCCAGCTCGCCCACATGGCCAACATGC
>JBEKIK010000045.1:0-11941 GCA_050011795.1 Thermoguttaceae bacterium
GGATCGGCTTGCGATCGTGGCCTTACCGTGCCAGATTCACGCGCTTCGGGCCTTGGAGCGTCAGGGCCGCCGCGTAATGAAGAACGTTTCGCTCATCATCGGCCTGTACTGTGGAAATCAACTGTATTTTGGGGCCACACGAAGTTTCCTTCGCCGCCACGGCGTGCGCGATTTGTCGGAGGTCGCCGAGATCCGCTACCGCGATGGACTTTGGCCCGGGCAGGTGCGCTGCATCCTCAAAGACCGGCGATCATTCGCAACACCCAAGTTCCAGTTCAATCACTTGATATCGTTTTACGCGGTCGAAAGGTGTTTGTTATGCGCGGATCTGGCCGCGGAGGGCGCGGACATCTCCGTGGCCGACGCCTGGAACGCGGGAGATGGGACCAGCCGCGGCTCGTCCTTAGTTGTCTCCCGGACCGCTCTGGGCGAATCGACCGTTGCGGACCTTATCGCCCGCGGAATTATTGATGTAGATGCGGAAGATATCGAGTTGGACGAAGCCTTGGCCATGCACGCGCACGCTCTGGACCTGAAAAAGACGGGCGCCTTGCTGCGTATACAAAACCTCGAGCGACACGGACGGCCCGCGCCGCAATACGATCTGCCCCGGGCAAATCCGCCCATCGGCCGGCGAATGGCCGAAGTCCTGGTCTCCGCGCATTTCCGCCTGTTGCGCACTCGCCCGGCCCGCTGGATCGTGGACCGGATCCCTTTCGGCCTCATAGGCCGGGCGTACGTCGGCGCAAGAATGCTTTGGAAGAACGCCGCCGCGAAAAAATATAAAAGCCAAAACAACGAGTCCCCGCACAAGCGGCGCTCTTCTATGCAATGGTGGCGTCTGCTCGGGCCGCTGCTGCTTGCGGTCATGCTCTGGCGCATAGGGCCTGGGAAATGCTGGTCGGCTGCAAGCGGGGCCGACTTTTTCTGGTTCCTGGCCGCCTGCCTGCTCTCGATTCCATCCATCGCCGTGAAAGGGCTGCGCTGGCAGTGGATGCTCAAAGCGGTGGGTTTTAAGTGTTCGTTCGGCGAGAGCACGGGCGTATATGCGGCCGGAATGCTTGCCGGAGCGGTAACGCCCGGCAAAGTGGGCGACTTGGCAAAAGCGCCCCTGCTGGTTTCGCGCGGCCTTCCTCTTGGCGACGGCGTGGCCGCCTCGCTCTTGGACCGGGTGTTCGATGGCGTGGTCTTGCTGGCTCTCGGACTGGGAGGCATGCTTGCCATGCCGGCCCTGCCGGGCCGGACAATGATCGCCGTCACGGCCGTGCTCGCCATGGGCATTACTGTCTCGGCAACGTATCTTTTTCGCGAATCTTTCGCCGGTGCGCTGCGCATAAGCGGCGTCGGATGGTGGCTCGTCATGACCGCCACTACGCTTGCCGCGTCGGCAATGTATTTCGGCTCGGCGTACTGCTGCGCCAAGGCGGTCGGTCTGTCGCTGGGTGCGGTCGACGTCGTGGCCGGCTCATCGGTCGCGGCGGTGCTCGCGCTTCTGCCCGTATCGGTCGCCGGCATCGGCACCCGCGACGCGGCGTTCATCGCCATCTTCGCGCATCGCGGGATCGACGCCGAACAATCAATAGCCTTTTCCAGCCTGATCCTTGCCTGGATGCTGATCAATTGCGTATTTTTCCTGGTGGTTTCGCGGCTTTGTCCTCGCGACGCTCGACGGCCGCAAGTTCTTACACGCTCTGATGGAGTGATATTACATGAATCAGCCGATTGAAATAGGAACCGGCGCTTCCACGCGCAACTACACGCTTTGCGGCATTGCACTGCTCAGCGTGGCAGTTGTCGCCACCCTGGCTAGTTGGAGCATATATCCGCTATTTATCGACGTTTACTATCACATGGGAGTGATCCACGGATTTTCCCAGGCGGGCGGGATCACCACGCGGGCCTTCTGGGAAATGGCGCCCGCCGGACGCGTTCATATCTATCCGCCCTCGCTGCACGTCATCGGATACTTTTTCTCGCTCCTGGGGGTTTCGCCGCGGATGTTTATCACTCTGGTTAGCGCGTTCTGCTACTCCGGCTGCCTGCTGACCACCTGGATCTGGCTGCGGCGGATCATAGGAGAGCGTTCCGCGCTGTTCGCCCTGGCGCTGTTATGCGGACCGTATTCATTTTTCTACACCCAAGCGGCCTTCAATGCGGTGGCGGGTGTATTGATCCTTGCCCCGCTTGCCTTGCTGGCGTTGGAAACCGAACATTTTCTGGCCTGCGCGGTTTTCAATTTCATTGCCATGACGATGCACCCGATGGGGCTTTTTCTCCCGCCCGCGCTGGTCATCAATGCCTTGCTGAGGCGGAAAAAGTTGATTGCCGGTTTGCTTGCGGCTTCGTTGCCGGTGGTGCTTTACGGCCCGTGGCTCGCCCATATTTGGGCCAACCGGGCGATTTTGCCCGACAACCGCACGGGCAGCCAAGTATCTTTGGGCAGTTTTAGCGAAGGCGCGAACCTCGGCCTGCTCATGGTCCCATTTGCTTTGATCGCCATCCCATGGCTCATCATGCGCCGCGAACCGCCGTTGGCGTTGATTGGCGCACTGTTGGGCTTCGCCGTGGTGTTTCCCATGGGCTTCGGCGGCAGGTTCCTTTCGTTAAATATCCACTGGCCGCTCGCATGTCTGGCAGGCTACGGACTGGGTGAATCCGTTGGCTGGCTTCAGCGGCGGCGCTGGCTCGGCGCAGGTGTGCAGGTCTTTGCATTCGCCGTCGCGGCAACCGCGCTTATTACTTATCCCGCCATCAATTTGCCGATAATGGGCGGCGGACCGGGCGGCGGACCGGGCGGACCACCAGGCAATCAACAAGGAGAAAACTCCTCGCGGACAAGGTTATTGTGGACGCAACTGAAAACGGCAGTGGCTAATTGCCGGGTCTCGCTACAGACGGCCGCGTTGCCAAAACTGTTCGGTGTATATTCAGGCGAAGGATCTGGTGGAGGAATGGGCTTTGGCCCAGGCGGCGGCCCAGGCGGCGGTGGCCCAGGCGGCGGCCCAGGCGGCGGTGGCCCAGGCGGCCGATTTGGAGGCGGCGGCCCAGGCGGCGGTTTTGGCGGTCCAGGACAAGACATGGATCCAGAAATGGATATGATGGGATTTCCTTGGGACATGGGACCTGGACAAGATATGGAACCGCAAAGCAACCAAGGATCCAGACGCGGCTGGGATTCGACACGTGATACGGCGCCAAGGCCTAGTTCCGGGTCCACGCGAAATACGGGATCAAGACAGGCTATGAGAGAGACGCAAGATATGCGGCAAGGACCGCAAATGCGGCCGGGCGGCGGCAGACCGGGCGGAGGAGGCGGCAGACCGGGTATGCCCGGCGGAATGGACAATATGCTTAGCCGCGCAGGCGCGGATGAGTTTTTCGACGCCATTAAGAAAAATGTCCTTTTGGGCGACGTGATCTACATCGACGATCCGATGAGTGGATCGCTGATTGTCGGCGTCACCGGCAAGTGGATCTCCAACGGCATTCTTCGCGAAGTGCGGTCCGAGAATGGCCGGACAAAAGCCTCGCAGTGCGATTTCAGCGTGACGTTTTCCGGCGGCATGGGAATGGGCGGAGGAGGCATGGGGCCGGGCGGAGGCGGGCCGGGCCAAACCGCTTCTCAAGGCGAATCTTCCAAATTCGAGAAGGTGTTTTCAAACCAGTACGGCTCGCTCTATCGAAATACGGCCAAGGTCCAACATAACCGTCAACCGCTTAAACCCGACGTGAGCTTGCTGCTGCTCGCGGTGATTGCGCTCGTGGGATTTGTACTGGTGTTGATTGATTATCTACCCATTCCAAACAAATATGCCCGTCCGGCGGCCGCGGCAATAGGCACGATTATCGTTGCCCTGTGTTTCCTGCCGCTTACGAGCACCGCAATAGGTCGGGATCCGGGCCACCGTTTATGGCACCACTGCTCTTAACACGTTGCGTACCGGTTGTCCGGGGTAAAAAACCCTGGTACGGATTACCGCCGCCGGCCCAACCACTACCGGAGCCGGCGCATAAACCGGAACGCTATATGCGCTATATTCGCAAGGCCCGGGAGCGGCCACCGGCATGTACGATACGTAAGGCGCTGGAGCCATCATGACAGGAGCAGGGTATGAGTATACCGGGACTCCAGGGTAGTACGCCTGGACCACGGTCGGCCTCACATACCAACCGGCAAACGATGTGGAGCCAATAAGCAGCACAATTCCCAGAGAAGCAATAATTGTCTTCATCATCTGTAGTCCTTTCCTGAAGAATTTCTTATACAGGCCTAATAAACCACATTTATAATAATACACTCATCCTATTAAACTTATCTTGGAAAAAGTCAGGTAGCAAGCCCCCCGGATAGAAAACCATAACCACAACAGTGGGTTAATTCTCGTATTTGCCCCCAAAAAAGAGGTGGTTAAAAGCCGTCTTACAATAACCGGACTCAAATGTAGCAGGCACACGCCGTGTGTGGCCGTCTGAAGTGCATCGGTATGAAAACGGCATACGCCGTGGCTGTGATTTTTTGTAGGGTGCGTGAAACGCACCACAACCTGTATTGCATGGTGCGTTTCACGCACCCTACGGATTGTGGGCAAGGCGACGCGGAATCGAAAAAATCACAGCCTCGCCGTGTGCCTACGACGTTGCAAGTCGTGAACGGTTACGACGGGCCCTCGCCTTTGAACGAAACCTAAGGCTTTGAGAATACCCCTTCAAAACCCACCGCCTTAAAATGCTTGGGATTTACTATGTCAACGATCTTTAAGGCCAGGATCTGATTATAAGGCACTACAACAGAGCGAGAACCTTGGGAATCGGGCGTCTGCCGCTCCAACAATAGAAGATTTCCGCTGGTCCAAAAAGTGGAAAATAATATTTGCTCGTTAAAGGAAGTTACTATTATCCCATGTCGCGGCAAGTCTGCCGGCCAGCGTGAAAAGAATTCGCCCCAGTGGTTGGTATTTGTTTCCATATACCAAAATATATCACAAGAAAAAGGTGCGACCCCCCCTGAAGGGATGGGGCAGGGAATCCCTTTAAGACCAAGGAGAGTCGCATAAGTAAGAAAAATCAGCGATGTTTCCGACAGATTATATCTTAATAAGCTTAGTATAACCTCGTTAAAAAAAATCTAGATATGCCATAGATTCTGTATTCAAATCGGGGTAAAAACCCCTACTACTTAAATTTATCACATATAATCTCATTGTCTATTGCTCTTCCGGAAATTTGATCTCGTTGACGAACATATATACCTTTCCTAAACTGATAAGTCTTTTGTGTTTGTCAACTTTTTATAAAAACGGACAACATCTTTTTATTTATATTATACCTAGGATTAGATATTTATGTCAAATAAATCAGACAAAATTGAGCAGCTCTCGATTAATACTATTCGCACCCTATCTATGGACGCCGTTCAAGCAGCCAAAAGTGGCCATCCGGGAACGCCCATGGCTCTGGCGCCCGTTGCATACATACTCTACAACGAGGTGATGCGTTACGCCCCGACCCAACCCGCCTGGCCCAACCGCGATCGCTTTGTACTTTCCTGCGGCCACGCCTCGATGCTTTTATATTCGGTTTTGCACCTGGCCGGCGTGAAGCAATTGGATTCAAACCGCCGGCCTTTGCAAGAACTTGCCGTGCCCTTGGAGGCAATCAAGCAGTTCCGGCAATTGAACAGCCGCTGTCCCGGACATCCGGAATACGGCCACACCTCAGGCGTGGAAACCACCACCGGACCGTTAGGTCAAGGCATCGCCAACGGCGTGGGCATGGCCATTGCTTCGCGCTGGCTGGCCGCGCGATACAATAAGCCCGGCTTCGAATTGTTCAACTTCAACGTATACGCCCTTTGCAGCGACGGCGACCTGATGGAAGGCGTCGGCGGCGAGGCCGCGTCGATCGCCGGGCATCTGCGGCTTTCAAATCTGTGCTGGATATACGACGACAACAAAATCACCATCGAAGGCAATACATCGTTGGCTTTCAGCGAAGACGTTGCCCAACGTTTCAAGGGCTACGGTTGGAAGGTCATCAAGGTCGACGACGTCAACGATCTGGACGGCCTGCGCAAGGCAATCAAAATCTTCCACGAAACCCAAGACCGTCCCACGTTGATCATCGTCCGCAGCGTGATCGCCTTCGGATCGCCCAACAAGGCCAATACACACGGCGCGCATGGCGCACCGCTGGGCGAAGATGAGGTCCGCTTGACCAAGGCGGCATACGGCTGGCCGGAAAACGAAACATTTCTTGTTCCGCCGGAAGTTCTCGATCATTTTCGCGCCGGCATCGGAGAGCGGGGCGAAAACCTGCATCGAAAGTGGGCGTCTTTATTCGCCGAATATCAAGAAAAATATCCCCAGCAGGCAGCCGAGTTGCAATTAATCGCCGGAGGCAAACTGCCCAAGGATTGGGACGCGGAAATTCAAACTTTTCCCGCCGATGCCAAGGGGATGGCCTCCCGGGTTTCCTCGGGCAAGGTTCTTAACCAGATCGCCAAGCGCGTGCCTTGGCTTTTGGGCGGATCGGCCGACCTGGCACCCTCGACCAACACGCTCTTGACCTTCGACGGCACGGGCGATTTTTCCGCCGGCAATTACGCCGGCCGCAATTTCCATTTCGGCATCCGCGAGCACGTCATGGGATCGATCCTCAACGGATTGACGTTGTGCGGTTTGAAGGCCTTTGGGGCGACCTTTTTCGTATTCGCCGATTACATGCGTCCGCCGATTCGTCTGGCCGCGATCATGAAACTGCCCGTGCTTTATGTTTTCACCCACGACTCCATCGGCGTGGGCGAAGACGGCCCAACGCACGAGCCGGTCGAACAGCTTGCCTCGCTTCGGGTGATGCCGAATCTGCGGGTCATCCGCCCGTGCGACGCCAACGAAGTGGCCGAGGCATACAAGGTGGTCATGCTCCGGAAGGATCGGCCCGTGGCACTGGTGCTTACGCGGCAGAATCTGCCCACGCTCGACCGGACCAAATACGCCCCGGCCGCCGGTCTTAAGCGCGGCGGTTACGTGCTGGCCGACGCGCCCAACGGCAAGCCCGAGGTGATACTGATCGGCACGGGCAGCGAAGTGTCGCTGTGCGTGGGGGCTTATGAAAAACTCGTTGCCGAGGGGATCCAAGCCCGCGTGGTCAGCCTGCCGAGTTGGGAATTGTTCGACCAACAGCCGGCCGAGTATCGCGATGCCGTCCTTCCGCCCGATGTAACTCGGCGCGTGGCCGTTGAAGCCGGAGTCGAACAAGGCTGGGAAAAATACATCGGAGATAAGGGAAAATTCATCGGCATGTCAGGATTCGGCGTTTCCGCGCCTGTTGGCATAATAATGAAACATTTCGGTTTCACCGTAGATAACATCGTCGCAGCCGCAAAGGAGAAATGAATACCTCTGGTTTCCGGAATAAAAAAGGGATAAAATAAAGACAGTTAATTTACCTTCCCGCCAATTCGAGTTTCATTATGGCTACAAAAACCCTAGACCAAATGATTGAAATTACGCCCGGCATCAGCGGCGGCAAACCTCGAATCGCGGGCCATCGCATCACGGTGCAAAACATCGCGATTTGGCACGAGCGCCTTGGCCGCGGCGCCGACGAAATCGCCTCTGAGTACGATCTATCGCTCACCGAAGTCTATGCCGCGCTGGCCTACTACTTTTCGCACCGCGAAGAAATCGACCGTTCGATTTCCGAAAGTGAGACCTTCGTGGAGCAAATGAAAAGCAAGAAGGCGTCGAAAATCAAAAAAAATCCCACTTAACCGCGTAATCATGGCAAAGATACGCTTCTACTTGGATGAGCACGTCGCCAAAGCAGTGGCAAGGGGACTCCGGCAAAGAGGCGTGGATGTCAAAACGGCGGCCGAGGTTGAATTATTGGGCGCTTCGGACGAAAAACACCTGGAATTCGTTCAATCGGAAGGCCGTGTCATTTTTACGCAAGACGATGATTTCCTCAAGCTGGTTTCTCAAGGATTGAATCACCCCGGCATCGTCTATGCTCCCCAGCATACGCCCATCCGAAAAATCATCTCCGGCCTGATGCTGATCCACCAAGTCCTCGATGCGACCGAGATGCAAAATCACGTGGAATATCTGTAGTCGCGCGACCAAAAAGAACGGGCCATATGTATGGATGGTCCGTTCGTATAACTATTCGATAATTACCTCTTTATTCATCCTTGAAGGCGAACAACGTCTCACCACACCGGCAGTTGACGAATATCTCTCTAAAGTTGGCAGCGGGCGGGCAATTCGTGATCCTATGACTGATGTTCACTCGATCCTCTCCGATGAAACCTACGAACACAAAGCTCTTTGGATTGATAGAAAAGTCGGATTTATAGGGGAATTCTTCAGTGTATCCACAGACATCACATTTGAGTTTTCCTCCACTGTCAATAATCTGCCACAACCCAGATAGGTTTACTATCAGGCCTGGCCTTTTCCAAGGGCGCTCGAAGAGTTTAAGCAAAGCATATCGTTGACCCCAGAAGTCGTTCAGCTTATGTTCCTTGCCTCCAACACTTATTGCGTAATTTGGGCTCATTCCAAGGTTCCGATTACATGGAAGACCGATTACCGCTAGAGCAATTCCGATGATCATGGCTCTCGGAAAATGCAATTTTCCATCTTCCGTGAGCCCAATCTCCGGGGACTGACCGATGACTACATTATCGTGTAGATCTGCTTCATGCACTAAAAAACATCTCATTGCCTCATAGAACAGATCGCGTAGATTCGCATTCCCCTTTTCATTTCTTTCGACTCGCGGTAGATCACCAAACTCCCCAGGAACAAAGATACGTCCAGTGATTCTGACGCCGATTCCGGAAGTAGTAATAAGTGCTAAGTTATCGTCAAAAAAGGTGCGAAAACGGTCTCCCACGTTTTCCAAGTGCTTGTATTGGTGCTTGGCGCTTGCATCTACGGCCGAGCTAATCGTGAGCAAGGCCGTTTCATCCCTGCCGGCCTTCAGGAGATCTAAAGCATCTGTCACGAAATTTGAGATTGCCATCGCCAGATAACATTAATTATGCAGTCTACATAATACGGGAAACAAAGATTGTTTTTATTTAAGGAGATCCCATGTCTTCTTGTCTTTTCAGGCACGCACTTTCATATCAATCATTTCCCATTTTCGAGCGAGGTTCACGGGTGTTCTTGCCCAAGATGTAGCCACCGGAATCCCACTGCATTGGCCCGACAAGACTAATCTTCTTTACAGTTATTGGCTTTGTCAATCCCCTCACGGGAAGTGATCTTTTGAACAAGTACAAGACAAGCATGGGCAGGACACCGATTACTGCGGCAATAGCGTATCCATGAAATCGCGCAAGGTTTCTTCCGGATACAGGCAAAAGCCATATTCCCGCCACGATAAAATTCTCTCGGTTTGTTGTTGCACGACGGCTTGGGCGCGGCGATTGAGCAGTTGCCGGCGGCGATCTTCCAGCCAGGGTTGTAACGATTCATTGTTCTGCCGGATCGCTTGGCAACGAGTCCGAGCGTTTTCAATGGTTTGCGGGGTTTCGATCCACTGCCGTTTTGATTTAATAAGCTCCTGAACTTCACCGGGTATGTATTTCGATTTGTCGAAAACGTCGTCTAAAAATCGTTCGGGATGATAAGTCAGTTCGCGCAATTGCCGGTCGAGGGTTGTGGGATCGGCCATAATTTTATCACCCTCACCCTGGCCCTCTCCGGGCACCGACCGAAGGTTGGTCGGGAGAGGGGACGGTCGATTAACAGGAAGATGCAACGTGGCCGACAGGATCATAAAACCCGGCGGCGTGCGATGGAAAAATCGCTCTATGATGCGGTCGGTCACCAGATCGTAATTTCCGCCGCCGATGCCGTGGATGAACAAATCGCCAAGCGCCAGCCTGGCCCAAAGCGTGGTCACTAGCGCCCGGGAACGAATCTTCATGCCGCTGCGGGCCAAGTCCGCAAGTCGCTCGACCGCCCGGGATGCGTCGCTTTCGGCCGACAACGGCAATCGCGCGTTTATATCCTGCCTGTCCGTAAGGAGCACTTCATCGCCGCTGTGTTTGGCGAACAACCGCCTTCGCCGGGGATTTTCCTTGGACCAGATCCAAAACGGCGCTTCCAGCCATTCGCCTTCGGTAGACAGGTTGGGCACCGGATGCGATGCGCTGCGGATGCGGTACAAGCGGCGATATTCCCGCACTGCTTCGTTATACACGGCCGAAAATTCGCCCAACCGCGCCAACAAATGGGCGACAAACCAATGAAAGCAGTCCAGTTCGCACACCCGGCTTTGAGGAATTTCCAGAGTGGTCAGTCCCCACTGGGCTTCGATAAGATGCCTTGCCCGGGCAAGACCCGCTCCCAGCCGGCCGGTCTGGTGCGATTGGCCGATGGCCAGGGGCCAGAATTTTTCCATCAAAGGATGCGGAATTAATTGCGCCATCTGCTCCAGCACGCGCTCGGCGAACGAATCGAACAAGGGGCGATCTTCAACGCGGCGCTCCTCGTAAGGTATCGCCGGATCCGGCCGATCGAATGCGACCTGCGCGGCGGTGGGTTTTTCCGCCGTTCCACCCGGCACGCGCAGCGAAGTCAAGGATATTGCATCGCTATCGACGATCAAATTCACCGCGGTTGCGCGGTGTTGATCGGCCAGGCGTCCGAGGGCGAAGTTTTTCAGCCACACGCCGGGATGAAAGATCTGCGGCTGATGTCCGGCCAGAAATATCAAGCCCGAAGGCTTATCAGGCGTGGGGCCGACGTTGCGATAGGCGGCCGTCCAGCCTCGGGCGGCATCCAGCAGTTCCAGCCGCGCTTGCCGGCAAATCGCCGAGAGCTTTCGACCCTGCATGTCGTAGTCCGCCTGCGATTGCAGGGAAATATTCTCCCCGATCAGATCGGACACTCTGTCCCAGGCGGGATGAACTACCGCAGCCCGATTTTCCTGCGGGGCGTGAAGCAGTCGAAAATGTTTTTCACCGGTGCTCAAGGTCATACGGCTTCTTTTAAACTATTTTCCAACACCCGGCGATACGCCGCCAGCCGGACTTCGGCCTGATCCAACGCGCCGCCGAAGGACCGCTTTTCGTCAAGATAAATCATCGGCACCGCCACCTCCACGATTTTCAGGCCCAACCGATACGCCTGCGCCCAAAGTTCCAAGGGCATGGCGTAACCGGTTTCGGTAAGCGACATCTTGGCCAAGGCCGAGGTGCGATATGCCTTGAATCCGCAAAAGGCGTCGGTGATATTCAGCCCCAGACGGCGATTGATTTCCCCGGTCATAATCATGTTGATGTGCTTGCGGACTTCCGGTGGATCGCTGTCGCCTGGAAAACGGCGCAAGTATCGGCTGCCGGACACGATATCGGCCGAACGGGAAAGCTCCACGAATCGCGGAATCAACTGCGGCTGGTGCTGGCCGTCGCAGTCGATTGTCACCAGCACGTCGTAGCCATTTTGAATTGCGAATGCGAACGCGGAGCGGAGGGCGGCCCCATAGCCCAGGTTGTGCTGGTGGGAAATTAAAAAAATGTCGTCCCGGGCCGCCAACATCTGCGAAGTGCCGTCGGTCGAGCCGTCGTCGACGATCAGCACTTCCTTGCCGTACGACAGGGCCCCAGCCAATGCTCCCGATAGATTGGCAGCTTCGTTATACACCGGCAGTGCGGTTAAAGCACGGTAATCCATATTGCAATTTTATGCGGAAAACAGGAAGTTGGGAAGAAGCATGAAAAGTGGGCGGTGTACAGTGGGCATGGGACTATAAGGAGTGGGCAGTTTACTGCCCACTAACTGCCCACTTGCCAAAAACTAAAATCTTATTGACCTTTGCATAGTTAATGATCCTTTTCCAATGGTAATTTGGCGTAATTGAAAAAGGATCGTAAGAGTACTTGATTATGGTGTTGTTTTTCGATGGAGTAAAAGACTTCGGTATG
>JBEKIK010000046.1:0-8080 GCA_050011795.1 Thermoguttaceae bacterium
GAGTAATGAAGCCGTCGTGGTTGGCATCCAGGCGGTTAAACAACGCTTCAGGATTTCGCTCGGCGGGCTGGGCTTTAGAAGGCTCCGGCGGCCCGGCTGGATCTTCCGCCAATAGATATTGGGGAAGAAAAACGACAGTTAACCCCGTCAGCAAACAGAGAATTAGCCTGTGCATTGTCAGTCTCCTAAACTGAGGGAATTGAAGGCATTACAACACATTCCACAGACTCTAACCCCTGAAGCCAAGCGATAGTTCCGATAATTCCAGCAATTTCCAAAAACACTCCTTCGTGGTTTTGAAAAAATGGGGCTGGACCCGAACCGAGTTCTGTAAATGCCTAGTAAAAGAGGTATTGCGAGGTGACTGCCATTTTTTTCGCAATTTCTTTGTGATGGACTGCCGGATCGGCGAGCCGCAGATCAACGATACAAGTGCAAATATACGAGTAATTTAACATTAAATTCCGCCTCTCTCGCCCATTTCCTGCCTCCTATCTCCATTTCCCATCCCCCATCCCCTATTTTTCATTCCCCACCGCCTGTTTCCTGTGGCCTATTGGCTAGATAGATATTGTCCAGATTTCGGCAACCGCCTATAATCCCGCCGCACTAGAGGGTTTTTTCGTTATTGGAAAATTTTATTACCGTTTAGAACCCACGGCAGTGGAACTCCGTATAGTAGTGCAGGCAGCGGTTGATAAGATGGTTTTTTAAACCGCCTGCTACAATCGGATAGGACGATTTTTAAAGTCGTCTTAATTATGCTTGTCGGATTTATTTACTTTTTCCGCTTGGCTTTTTGAAGGCGGCGAGACAAAATAGGAGTAAGCGCCAGATCGCGCACAACAGATACAAATCGCGGATGAATTGTCGCATTAATTCACCGCGTCGCTGTGGCCGGAAAACACCACGCGATTAGGCAAGGCAACGCGAAAGAGGAAGTCGGGCCGTCAAAGGCGTTACAAGCAAAAGGCAGCAGGAAATCCGCACGAGCGAAGGGTTTTGAGTTTGATTTAATCCCCGCCGCCACGTCGGCCGATGACACGAGTGCCAACAATCATCAGCCCGTTGGAAATGTCACGGCGGATGCCAAGCGAGGTGACGGTGGAAGGTAAGGTTTACTAGCAAGGACGCGATTTGACATCGTCCTTAAGGAGAGACAGCGATGCACGTTTATGGTCCAACACAACTGCACGGCCCGCAATCTATCGGAGCCCCGCACAACGTCCGCAACACCCCGCCGCCCGCGAAGACGGAAAACACGACTACGATCCACGATTCCGTGGAGATTTCCGATGCCGCGCGCATGGTCGAACAAACCCGCGATATTCCCGACATCCGGCAAGATCGCGTCAATTCGATCCGCCAGCAGATCGCCGCCGGCACGTACGAAACCGAGGCCAAACTCAACGCCGCCGTGGACCGCTTATTGGACGAAATCGGGTAATATCCCAGCGGCAATGTTTAGCCGCGACCGGGCACCAACCGCAAGTTGGTCGGGGAGCGCGATATATTTTGCCGGTTATACTTTTACTTCCGCGTCCGCGGCACTAGAATCGCCGTATTTTGCCCGGATCGGGGCAATAACCTCTTCAAGGAATTCGTCCACCTGTTGCGGTGCGCGTCCGACGAATTGCGAAGGTTCCATCACGGCCGTGAGATCCACCTTGGCGAAGGCCGGATCGGCGGCCAGCCGGGCAATCAAATCGTTTTGCCCGCCTTGTTCCTTGACCACCGCCGCCGCGGCCTGGCTATGACGGCGGATCCGCTCGTGCAAATCCTGGCGATCTCCACCGGCGGCCACCGCAGCCATGAGGATGTTTTCGCTGGCCATAAAGGGCAATTCGGCCGCCAAATGGGCTCCAATCACCTTCGGATAAACCACCAGCCCGCCGGTCACGTTCTGGCACAGGATCAGCACCGCGTCGGCGGCCAAAAACGCCTGTGGAAGCGTCAGGCGCCGATTCGCGCTGTCGTCCAAGGTGCGTTCCAGCCATTGCACGGCCATGGTTTGCACGGCGCTCGATTCCAGACTCATTACGAATCGGCCCAACGAGCAGATCCGTTCGCATCGCATGGGGTTCCGCTTGTAGGCCATGGCCGAGGAGCCTATCTGCTCCATTTCAAACGGTTCTTCCAGTTCCTTGCGATGGGCCAAAAGCCGGATGTCTGTGGCCATTTTGTGGGCACTTTGGGCAACGCCCGAGAGCACGGCGAGTGCCTGGGAATCGATCTTTCGCGAATACGTCTGACCGCTAACGGCATAGCCCGCGTCAAAGCCCATCTTGCGGCAGATCAGTTTTTCCAACTTGTGGACCTTTTCGTGGTCGCCGTGGAAGAGTTCCAGAAAACTCGCCTGCGTACCGGTTACACCCTTTGAACCCAGTGCCTTTAGACTTGCCAAACGATGTTCGATCTCGGTCAGGTCCATGACAAAATCGTACGCCCACAGACAGGCCCGCTTGCCCACGGTGGTCGGTTGGGCCGGTTGTAGATGCGTGAAGCCCAGGCAAGGCAGATCGCGGTACTTTAGGGCGAACTCGGCCAGCCGCTCGATCACCGCCACCACCCGGCCGCGGATACGCTGCAACGCCTCGCGCAATAAAATCAAATCGGTATTGTCGGTAACGTAGCAACTGGTAGCGCCAAGATGGATGATCGCCCGGGCGTCGGGACAAACGTCGCCGTAGGCATGAACGTGGGCCATAACATCGTGCCGCAACCGCCGCTCGTAACTCTCGGCGGCCTCAAAATCAATATCATCCACGTGGGCCCTAAGCTGCTCGATCTGCGCCCGCGTGATCGGCAGCCCCAGTTCCGCCTCCGCCTCGGCCAAGGCCACCCAAAGCCTACGCCAAGTGCTAATCTTCCGCCGCGGCCCCCAAAGCGCGATCATCTCCGGCGAGGCGTAGCGGGTGATAAGGGGATTGTCGTATTGGATATAGTCGGAATTGGTAGACATGGTTTTTCTTTCATTTGACAGTTGAAGATATCTCGTTTATCT
This sequence comes from Thermoguttaceae bacterium, assembly GCA_050011795.1. Lineage (GTDB taxonomy): Bacteria > Planctomycetota > Planctomycetia > Pirellulales > Thermoguttaceae > JBEKIK01. Next base: position 3,005 of record JBEKIK010000046.1, read on the forward strand.
TCACTTCATACATAAACGGCCTCGCTGTCAATTCTTGATTTCAACAATTTATTCATTCTTTCCCGGTAATGCACGATATCCACGTGTTTATGAAGTATTTCCTCGATCTCCAAGCGGATTCGCGACAGTGTTATTAAATTCGGCGGATCGATTTTAACCACGATATCAACGTCGCTATCCTCCCGATCTTCACCACGGGCTATCGAACCGAAAATCCCCAACGATTGGATGCCATATCGGGCCGAGTATCGTTTTTTGAATTTTTGCAAGACAGAAACGACTTCATCTCTACCTATTATGATTTTACCTGCTTGATTATGAGATGTTTTGCCATTTCTTCCAGATTATTTAACCAAACTCCATCCCAAGATATTTCTATATCAAACGGTTTTTTTGATTTAAAATTATGACTCAGAATATGCAATCTTACACGCATTGCCTCATTTGCATGTATTATTCCAGGATATTTGTCAGTCCAAAAATATCTTGCAGCAAGCATAAACTGCTTACTTACTTCACTTACATGACCTAAATCACAAAGATTTTCGGAAACAAATGTTGTTTCAAGTCCTGTACATTCGGCTGGTGCCCAATTAAGAGGTAGAGAATATAACATTTGTTCATCTGAAAATGAACCATCGGGTCTCTTTTTTGCAATTGCAGTACAGTGTACTTGCACATTTTTAGCAGTTATTCTAGTTCGTTTATTAATGATTTTTAATTGATAATGAATAGAACATCCGTGAATAACACCTTTAGTATTTTCAAGTATTATTTCTAACTTTGGACCCGGTCGTAGCAATTCACCCCAGATTGCAACTATTACAACTGCAATGGTGCCTATAGCAACAAAAGCCTGAATGATAAGCGAAATAATAAAATAGGTAGAAGAATCCATTTTACCCGTAATAAACTTTTTTGAAATTATATGTCATTCTCAAGTGTATTTTAACATTGATAGATCTCTTATACCAGTGTTAAAAAACGCCTTATTTCTCAATAAATATTCTAATGAACCATTCAAGACCTTTTTGATCTTGCTCGTCGAATCGCGCGAGCGACAGGCTGTCGATGTCCAGGACGCCGAGGAGTTTTTCTTTTTTGATTAGCGGGACGACGATTTCGGAGTTCGAGGCGGTATCGCAGGCGATGTGGCCGGGGAATTTTTGGACGTCAGGAACCACGAGCGTCTTTCGCTCTTTGGCCGCCGTGCCGCAAACGCCTTTGCCCAGCGGAATCCGCACGCAGGCCGGTTTTCCTTGAAATGGACCAAGCACAAGTTCATCGCCCTTCAGAAAATAAAAGCCCGCCCAATTTATGTCGGGCAAAGTGTGGTATATCAATGCCGCCGTGTTGGCCGCGTTGGCTACAAGATCGGTTTCGTCGGCCAATAGTGCCAGGAGTTGATCGGCAAGTTGGCCATACAATTCGGTCTTGTCGGCGGGCAGCGATTTGGTGGTTTTGAACATTTTTCGATTGACATCGCGAAACCGCAAGCGGTTTCCAATCCCCAATCCCTAATCCCCAATCCCTAATCCCTAATCCCCAATCCATCACATATTCGTGGCCTCATCCGTGCCGCCGGAGATGAGGCGGTCCATGGCGGCGGCCAGTTCGGCGTTGTGGCGGTTGTCCTGGGCGTAAATGCGGCAGATGCGGTAGCTGATGGCTATGCGGCGAAACAGCTCGCGGTCGTCCAGGCTGCGGATTCGGCCGTTGGCCGGATCGAAAAGGAAATTCTGCCCGGCCGCCGGGGTATGTGCCCCAGGCCGATGCACGTGCCGGGCGGTATCGACGCGGATGGGCAAGTCTTTCAGTTCCTTGGGCAGGGCGCCACGCACGGCCGCCTCGAAGGATTTTTCGCTGCCGAACACGCTGCTCTGCTCCGACTCGCCCGGGGCGAAGAAGATCGTCTGTTCGCAGGCCATTTTCCAACGCAATCGCCGACCCAGGAATTGCTGCCATTGCCGGCCCAGGTCGCGAAGTTTCGGGTCGTTGCTTTTCGGCCACCCGGAAACCTGCATCAACAGCGACCACTCGGTCAATTGCCGATACTCTTCGAGATGTTCCAGCGGATTGCCCGGAAACAAAAATGCTTTGCTTTCCAGAAAAATTTCCTGCAATCCCAAGTCGATGGCCCGGACAGTGCGGTGAAAATATATGGCCCGAAACAGCTCGGCCCGAATGGAGATAAATCGCACCAAAGCCGACAGGCCGCGTTCGTGGATCGTGAGTCCCTTTTCGGTAAACATGCTGTAGTGCAGTAGCCGGTCGAGATCGAAGGCTTTGGTGCTGTAGCCCGACATGTAGGCGTCGCGGAGCACGAAATCCATGTTATCGACCGTGTACAGGCCGCTAAACAGGCTGCGCAAAAACCGCAACCATTTCGGCCCTTCGTTATCGGGCGTTTTTTTAGGCCGGGTTATGAGGAAGGCGATCTGCTCCGGATCCAGTTTTTCGCCGCCGTCGAGACTGGTGTTCGGATTGCGGCGAATGCGGCGGATCAAATCGGCAAAGTCGCGGCGGATGATTTCGCCGCCCAGGGTCTCGTGCGTCAGACCGTAGTCGGCCAGAAAATGCTCGTCGAAAAAATGACCGAACGGCCCGTGGCCCACGTCGTGCAAAAGCGCGGCCAAGCGCATGAGCGATTCGACGTAACCGCGGCTGGGCACGTCCGGACAAACTTCCTTGAGACTGTTGAAAAGCACCTCGATCGTCCGGCTGGCAAGGTGCATTGAACCCAAAACGTGTTGGAACCGGGTGTGCTCGGCCGTGGGAAAGACCCACCAGGCCGTCTGCAACTGGTGAATCTGGCGGAGCCGCTGAAGCCAGGGATGGTCGATGATTTGCTGCTCGGTCGCTTCGTCGCCGGGAGTGTCCGGAGCCTGGGCGCTTACCGAAGACGTGAAAGGAATATACCCGTGAATCGGGTCGTGACTTAGGCTTTCATGCTGGAAATCTCGCATGGAAGGTATTATGACAGGGAACAGGGGATAGGGGATAGGGGCTAGGGATTAGAGGCTAGGGGTTAGGGAGGGGATAAGTTTAGCCGCGACCGGGCACCGACCGAAGGTCGGTCGGGGAGCGGGCACCATCGGGCACCGACGCGAAGCGTTGGTCGGCATGGTCGGCATGGTCAAGGAGCGCGTGGAACACCATAAATCGTGAATAAGCATATTGAAGTGTAAAATAATGAGAATATAGGAAGACTGACGAAGATGCGAAAAGTTTATTGACATAATACATTCAAAAAACTGTATTCGATTCGATCAATCGGCAAAGAATGAACAACCCTATTTATTTTCCCAGTTTTGCCGGCCGATCTAGCGTAAGATAGCGTGTGGTAATACACTTTCGTCTGGGACTATTGACTTTCCCGATTAGTAAAACTGCGTTAATTTCCGATTCCTCCTCAATTTTTAAGGAGTTTTGCAGTGATGCGTATTGCAACTTGGATTTATTCCGGATTTATATGTTTTATTATGCTTTCGGAAGGGCGAGTCTTTGCCCAGGCAGTACCTCACGGCGAATACTTGCTCCCGGATACTACCCGGGGGTTTCTAGCCATAACCAACGTTGCCACGCTAAGCGAGAATTACGACAAGACCCAGCTCGGAAAACTTACCGCCGATCCGAAGATGGAGGAGTTTACCAAGGACGTTCGCAGGCAATTCGATAAGCGCTGGTCGGCGGTTCACGCGCGCCTGGGATTGACCCTGGACGATTTAAAGGAGGTATCGGGCGGCGAGGTTTGCGTAGCGCTTATCGAGCCAGTCGAAAACACCTCGGCCCTGGCGATCGTGATCGACGCGACCGGGAAACTTCCCCAAGCCCATGAACTGATGGACCGGGTAAAAAAGAATCTTACGGAACAGGGCGGCAAGCGAACGGTTTTGAAAGTAGACGAATGTCCCGATCCGGTGATCCAATTCGAGATGCCCATTCCGCCCGAGGAGCAAGAGGCCGCCGGCAGTAATTTGTCCGCGGCGGGCGCAATGGAATCGAAAAACGCCGTTGCGGCCAAGGATAAGCCCAAGCCGCGGATTTCATATTACGTTCTGACCGGAAACATGCTGGGCGCTGCGGACAATTTGGACGTCATGCAAGGGATTCTCAGCCGCCTGACCGGGAAAAAAGGAGGCACCTTGTCGGAGGTTGAAGGTTTCAAGAAGGTCCTGGAGCGGTGCAAGACGGATATTCCCGGCGTCACGCCGCAAATTCGCTGGTTTATGTATCCGCTGGGCTATGCCGCGGCCGCCCGGGCCGCCCAGCCCCCGGATCAGCGCCGCAAAGGCAAAAGCATCCTGGAAGTGATGCGCAACCAGGGCGTGGGGGCGATTCAGGGCATAGGCGGATACGCCAGTTTTTCCACCGAAGGGTTTGACCTGGTCCACCGCACCGCCGTATACGCCCCCCTGCCCTACAAAAATGCCATGAAAATGCTGGTGCTACTGAACGGCAAGGATTATACGCCGCAAAAATGGGTGCCGCGGGAGATAGCCACTTATAGCACTTTGTATTTCGACGTGTTGAACGCCTTCGATAATTTCGGCCCGCTGTTTGACGAACTCTACGGGTCGGGCGATTCGGGCGAATGGGCCGACGTGCTCAGACAAGAGAAAGACGATCCCAACGGACCGCGAATCGACCTCCGCGAGGAGATGTTCAAAAAACTGGGACAGCGCGTGTCGATGTTGACCGATTACGAATTGCCCATTACCACCACCAGCGAACGGCTGTTGTTCGCCATCGAGAGTACCGACGATCAGGCCGTGGCCAAGGCCCTGCAAAAGTGGTTCGGAAACGATCCCACCGCCAAGCGCCGCGAAATCGACGGGCACGTGATCTGGGAGATCGTGGAAAACGAGGGGCCGGAGATGGAAGGGCCCGAGGTTTCCCTGGGTGACGTACCCGACCTGGTGCCACAGGCGAAACGCAAAAAGACCAACCAGCAAAACATAATGCCGCACGCCGCCGCCACTGTGTTCGACGGAAACCTGTTCATCGCCTCGCACTTGGATTTCCTGCTGAAAGTCCTGAGGTCCCACGACCCGCTGGTCAAGGACGTCGATTATC
>JBEKIK010000047.1:0-9576 GCA_050011795.1 Thermoguttaceae bacterium
AGCAGGAGTTGTCCGGCTAGCCGACGGCGAGTCTCCAACTCGGCTGCGCTTCCGTGCTTTCTCATACAATACTATACGCATAGCCACGTCTTATGGTTCATTAGCTAGGAAAAGATCAATAAAGCAAGGATAAAACTGAAACGATTATATCCACAATATTAGTTGTGGTTAGGTACTAGTTGGTATGGAGGGGGTTTGCCAACAGGAATTAAAATAGTTATTATCGACTTTTACAGGAAAATTGCCGTTAGTGCCAATATGGAGAGTTCACTTCGGCGTGTGCCATAGCTAGCGCTTAACAACATCCGGGACCTGGAAACAATGGCTGAAGCAACGGTAAGTGCGGCAGGGCTAAAAATAGTAAAACTACTGGTGGGCAATCCGCCTCATTCAGTCACCGATTTGATTCAGGCTACGGGCGTTACCAGAACGGCCGTAACCGAGCAACTTCACGAACTGGTGACCGCGGGATTCGTGGAACAAAGTGCCGAACGTTTGCCAGGACGAGGCCGGCCAAGGTATCTATACAAGGCCACCAACGACGCTTTAGTGCTTCTTTTTTCCTCCAATCAGCGGTTGGTGGTGCCCGCAATCTGGAAAGCCATCGACGAAATTGGCGGCGGCGAATTGAAGAGCAAGGTTCTAAAAAAGGTAAGCCGTACTCTGGCCGAACACTATAATAAAAAAATTACCGCCAAAAAGCCCGATGATCGTCTCCGTCAGTTGATGGCAATTTTTATCGAAGAAGGCGGAATCCTGGAGGCCATGGAAGAAGACGGGCAACTAGTCGTGTATAAGCGCAGTTGCCCATTTATCAGCATGGTCGACGACAACCGCACTATCTGCTCCGTCGATCTTGATATGATGTCCCAGGTAGTGGGACGTCCCGTTATGCGCACAGCTTGCCGGCATGACGGCGATCCTTGCTGCAAAATCGAAATCCCAAAATAGCGGTCTTTCACCGATTAAAACTACGCATCCACCTACCCAATACCAGTTCATCTCCCGGTTCCCACGCTCTGCGTGGGAACCAGGGTTGGGTCGCCCATGCACCTACCAAAAAACGCGGTGTCGTGATATAATTACTGCGAATCCCGAGGTGTGATTTTGGGTTTATGGTTGCAAGGGGTATCCGTATGGAAGAACTCCGCAAACAAGTCCGCCGAGCACAACGTCGATTGACATTGCAGCGATTCGTGGGCGTTTTAGGCTGGTGCTGGTTCGGGACCTTGCTCATCGCGTTGACGATCATCGTCGTCGATAAATACCGTCCCCTGCCCGTACAAGCCTGGATTTGGTTTGCCGGCGCGGTGGCGTTGGGACTATTGGGGGCTGTAATCCAAACCGCGCTAACCCGCGGCCGAATGCTGGAAGCCGCTATGGAGATCGATCGGCGCTTTGCCTTGAAAGAGCGGGTCTCCAGCACTTTGGCAATGCCGCACGAAGACCTGCAATCCGAGGCCGGTCAGGCTTTAAGTGCCGATGCCCTCAGGCGTGTGAAGCGCATCGACGTGGCGGAGAAATTCGCGGTTATCCCGCCGCGGAAACTTTTGCTGCCGTTGGCGCCGGCCTTTGCGGCGCTTTTCGTGGCGTTGTTCAAGGAAGGCCTGCCGGAAAACGAAAACCTTTTCAAGAAATTGGAAGAGGGGACCAAGGAATCGGCCTCCACGCCCTCGGACCGGGAAAAGGCCCTGGGCAAAGTCAACGATCTCGTCCGGCAGTTGCAGGATCGCCGCCGGCAATTGGGCGGCGCGGACAAGGTCAAGGAGCAATTGGACCAGTTAAAAAACATCGACCGCGGACCGGCCGACAAATTCGCCCAGGCCGTTGCCAAAGGCGATTTGAAACAGGCCGTGGATGAACTGAAAAAACTCCAAGATCAGTTGGAAAACAGCAAACTTACCGACCAGCAAAAGGCCGACCTGGCTAAACAACTCGAACAGATGAAGGACAAGCTCAATAAGTTGGCCGAGAGTCACAAGGCAGCACAAGCCGATTTGCAGAAGCGCGCCGACCAGATGCGCAAAGTCGGCCAGACGGCCGACGCCGATAAACTGGAACAGCAATTGCGCCAATTGCAAAATCAAGGCCCGCAAATGCAGCAATTGCAGAATCTGGCGAATAAACTGGGCCAATGCACCCAATGCCTCAAACAAGGCAATGCCAAGGACGCCGCCAAGGCGCTGGATGAAATGAAAGACTGCATGGGAAGTCTGCAGCAGCAAATGGACGAGATGCAAATGCTCGACGACGCCATGCAACAACTCGCACAAGCAAAGGATCAAATGGTTTGCCCGTTCTGCAACGGCGCGGGCTGCGAAAAATGCAACGGAATACCGGCATCGGGATTAGGCAAAGGAAAAGGCATCGGCGAGCGGCCCGAAGCCAAAACCAAAACCTCGACATACGACTCGCACGTGAAGCAAAAGGTCGGCCAGGGAACGGCCCGCGTGGTCGATCTGGTCGATGGCCCAAATATCAAAGGCGACGTGGAAAGCCGAATCCAAGACGAGTTCGATTCCACCCGCCGCGGCTCCACCGATCCTTCGAGCGGCCGGCAAATTCCTAAAAAACTAAGCCAACACGCAAGGGAATATTTCGATAATCTCCGCGAAGGGGAATGAGATAAACGCAGAAGTAAGAATGTAGAATGAAGAACTGAGAATTCAATTAATATTTGCTTTTCTGGGAACACTAATCTTCGCTAATCTACGCTGATAACAGGTAAGAAGGGGGCATGAACGCGGCTGGTGGTTAGAGGGGGCCTGTTGACGGGGGTCAGTGCGGCCGGTATGCTGGCTGGTGTCGATAGAGCGGCAAATTCGAGGGCGACGGCGCAGAAACTCGGTCACGAATTCACCTTCCGTCCCCGTGGGAAACCAAAGAAAGAGCACCAATTCGAATTATCCCCCTTTTGCCTTCAAATGGATTTTACCGGCTACAATATTTTTGACAGTGAGGGAATTAAGCGAATCGAGCTTGATGGCAATCTTGATGCGCAAACCTTGGCGTACAAGTTAATCGACGAGTGGATTCCGTTCTTCGAGTGCAAAAAATGTGGACGAGCTGATTATTGCAAATACACACAAACCGATAAGTACCGTTCAGGTCGTCTGGCCGATATTAGATGTGGCATAATTGTTGAAGCTATCACGAATTTTGTACGGCACACCTTCCCTCTGTTGGAGAAGATGACCACCGAACAAGTCCAGGCATATTTGGACGGCGCTTTCCATCTGGAGAAATTCCTATACAACGCAGAACAAGCAACTGGATGGTTTATCAACGATGGCATACTTCAATTTTTTGGTGAATATGCACCAAGATATTTTGGATACGTCATCAACCTCCGTGAAGATCTCAATAAGGCTGCCAGTGAGTTCAGAATATTGCCGGATTTTGCCAGCAATAAAGCATTGCTTTTTGTAGAGGGGGAGACTGAAGAGGTATTCCTGAAAAAGTTGCGTGAATCGCGCATGGCTTGGTTTTATTACCTCGCCGTGGAAGTGTATGGGGGCTGTGGCAATCGGGATACGAAGAGAATCCAAATGCTACTGGAAAGTCGTGTCAACCAAGGCTACAACATATTCATTCAAGGTGATGCTGATGGAAAAGATTCGGAAATATTTCTTGATCTTTGTGAAAAGGGTGCAATAACTAAGGAACATTCATTTGTATTCCGTCATGACTTTGAAAGTGCGATTCCGCCTGAAATCCTTTATCAAGCACTAAGGACTTTGGGGAAGCTTGAAAACGTTGAGTACGTTGATTTTGAAAAAATAGTCACATCTGAAAATACGTCGGTAGTAAACCTATTGAATGAGAAATTTCACATAAACATTAAGCGTAAGCGGTTGAAAATACGGCTAGCTGAAGCCGTTGGAGACATTTTGAATCGTCCACATTTTCCTCCTCCTCCAGTCTGGTGGCATAATGAAGAATTTATGGAGACTGAACTTGGGAAGTTTCTGAAATTTATAATGCACGTTAGATAGGGACTTGACAGGCGGTGTGGGAGTCGAGAATATAAAATATATTATGTGAGTAGACGCATGGAGCCTCTTTATGAGGTGTTGAAATGACCTTGAATCCTGTTTCCGTTTTCGATCTGAGTCCCGCTGAAAAACTCCAACTAGTGGAGGATCTCTGGGACGATCTGGCGGCCAGTCCAAATGCGGTTCCAGTCCACGACTGGCAAAAGGATGAACTGGCGCGGCGAAAGGCCAATTTGATGAGCAATCCGGCGTCAGGGCTTTCCTGGGATGAGGTCAAACAAAGGGTTCGGACCCGCTATGGCCACTAAACTCATCATCGCGCCGGAAGCCGCACGGGATATCGACGAGGCCTATGGCTGGTACGAGTGCCAACGTGCCGGATTGGGGGAAGAGTTCTTTAATTGTGTCGATGCCTGCGTGCAAGCAATATGCCGCATGCCTGAAATGCACCCGAAGGTGCATGAAGATTACCGTCGGGGGCTGGTACGGCGATTTCCGTATGCAATCTTCTACGAATATGCCGGTGACGCCGTGACAGTCTACTGCATCTTCCACACGGCCCGTGATCCGGAAAAATGGCGTCAGCGGCTTGCGTAGCAAGGCAAGCACTGCTTTTTCCAAGCAGTAAGAAAATTCACCGGCCGCAAGCGGCCGGGCTAAATAGACGCTATACCCACATAAACATCACTTTAGTTCTGAATTCTGCATTCTTCATTCCGAATTATCGTTTACTTCCCAGCCACGCGCATTGGAATTGTAAACGAATACAGGCATACCACCGCGCCGGCGGACATCAGGCTCCAGGGAGCCCAAGGCGGGGGGTTGAGTTGTTTCTGCGCGCCAAGTGCGGGTGTTGAATCAAAAATCGAGGTTGATTCGGGGGCTTCGTCGCGTATTTTCAAGGTAAACTGAGCAACGCCCAGGCATTGAACGCCCACAATTATCAGAAAGACCCCCATCGCCAGGAATAATGCCCGCCACATAATAAAATCCTCCGGGAAAACAGAACGGTCGCTTTCTTTCCAGATCGACGAGAGGGGCATCGGACCTGAAGTTTCGGTCTTTCAACGTGCGGAAACCGTTGAATTCAAATGACTACCGTAACAGTTATTCCGGATGAAAAGCCTTTTGATGTGTACTTGGATAATGACCCGGCAAATAAACTTTTTCACCTCATTTTCCGGCCGTCCGTTGGACGGCCTTGGTTCATTTGCCATGCAAACTTCAATAAAATCATGATAAACGTGATGACTTTAGGGCGGATATCGAATTAACAAAAGGAGGAAACTGGGAATTCTGGCAAAGCGGGTCTTAATTTAATGGCCTTTACGGGCCGATGCTACCCATAGGTGGAAATCTTTGATTTTTCTCCTGTTGTTTGCCATGATTAGTTTTTCTATAATGTTATGAGGGGGTTATAACGGGTAAGATAAAAAAACAAGTTTTATATAATGCGGACGGCTTGGCATTGCATCGGTAACAATCTTATGTTTAGGCATTTTAGTTACATGTGAAAAATGTTTACCGACTGAGCCGTGAAGGTATATTTCAGGATCACTTCCAGATTGACAACCAAGCCTAAAATACTACTGATTTGCGACTCCCCCGAGAATGCCCGGCATTTACTCGCCGATGCGGCCGATTCTCATGAGGTTTTGGTGGTCCAAAATCTCATGCAAGCCCTTGCTCATCTGAGGCGGGAAAGTTTCGCCGGCGTATTCGTAGGCGCGGAATATGTGCACCAAGCCTTTGAGATCGGCAAATTACTGCAAAACGAACAAATTCTGGAAGGCATGCCCGACGGGGTAATGTTGCTCGACAGCGACAACACCATCATTTGGAGCAACAGCCGTCTGAAAGAATGGTCTCATCGCGATAACGTGGTAGGCGAAAACTTTTATTCCATACTCGGAAGTCCGGAGATTCTCGGGCCAGATTTCTGTCCATTCCACACGGCCCTTGCCACCGGACAGGCGACCGGTTCCACGCTCCGCAGCGGCGAGAACCGCTATTATCACATGCATGCCGTGCCCCTGGGCGAAGTGGCCGGTCCGGCCCGGCATCTAATCGTTACCATCCGCGAAGTAACTCACGAAATCCACCAGCAACAAAAACTGGCGGCCATACACCAGGCAGGCATGGAACTGGCCGACCTCTCGCCCGACGAGTTGTTCCAAATGGCCGTCGCCGAACGGATCGAGCTGCTGAAATCGAATATCCTCCACTTCACGCGCGATCTATTGCACTTCGACGTGATCGAAATTCGCCTTCTGGACCCCAAAACCAATCGCCTCGAGCCGTTGCTGGCGGTGGGAATGGATCCTGAAGCCGCGGCCCGCGTGCTCTATGCCTTGCCGCAAAACAACGGCGTAACCGGTTTCGTGGCGGCCACGGGCAAGAGTTATCTTTGCGAGGACGCCACCGAAGATCCGCTCTATCTGCAAGGCGTGCGCGACGCGAAAAGTTCGCTTACCGTGCCGCTGGTCTTGCACGACGAAGTGATCGGCACCTTCAACGTGGAGAGCCCCCAGGCCAGGGCCTTTTCCGAAAGCGATCTGCAATTCCTGGAAATTTTCAGCCGCGACGTGGCCGTGGCCCTGAACACCCTGGAACTCCTGGCGGCCGAAAAATTCGGCGCGGCCGCAGAAAGCATCGAGGCCATCCACAGCGCGGTGGCCCTTCCAGTAGATGAAATTCTCAACGACGCGGTGAACGTCATGGAGCGTTACATCGGCCACGAGCCGGAAGTGGTGGATCGCTTGCAGCGCATATTGCGCAACGCCCGCGACATCAAGCAAGTGATCCAAAAAATAGGTCAAAAAATGGCCCCCGCCCAAGCGCATCCCCAAGTGACGGAGACCGAACAACGGGCGTTGTTGCACGGCCGGCGGATTTTAGTGGTCGATGCCGATGAAAACGTCCGCACCGCCGCACACAACCTGCTGGAGCGCCACGGCTGCGCGGTCGAAACCGCCCACGACGGCGTGGAGGCCCTGAGCATGGTCCGTATGATGATCGACGACGAATACGCCGTGATCATAAGCGACATCCGCCTGCCCGACATGAACGGCTACGATTTCATGCTCAAGCTCAAGGAAATGATGGATCCCGTGCCGCTGGTGCTGATGACCGGCTTCGGTTACGATCCAGAGCACTCCATCGTCAAGGCCCGGCAGGCTGGTCTGAAGGCCGTGCTCTACAAACCCTTCCGCTTGGATCAACTCCTAAGCAACGTGGAACTGATCCTTAAAACGCCCGAGCCCGTCAAGCAAGTTAGTGGTTAGTGGTTGGTGGTTAGTGGTTAGGTAATAAAAAATATTACTTTATAGCTGTGCCGGCCGACAATAAGATTTAATTTTACTCCAGAATTTGTTCTATCCACTAACAACTATCCACCAACCACTAACCACTATCTATCGTTCACCCCATGCAGTTTGCCCTATTTCTAATAACCATTCTGGGTCACGTCTTCTTGTGGATTGGGATAATGAATCGGCTGCACTCCACGGCCATCCCCCGGCGGCTCATATTCGCCCTATCGCTTATTTGTGTAGCCCTTATCGGAATTGCTCCTATACTCGCGATATGGTGGTGGTTTGCGGGCGGCAAGAACTTTCCTGGACAAATCAATTGGCAAACAAGCTTGCAACCCGGATGGTTGGCGCTTTTTCTTTATGTCGTATTCTGCTGGTCGGCCGGAGCCGCGACATTCGTTCGATGGATATGCTATCGATGTTTACGGCGTCCGCCGGAATTACTCCGCTTCCATCGTCAGCGAAGCATGGTCATTGCTCCAGCCGCGGCCGCCATGACTGCCGAAGAACACGCTCATCATATATCCGTGCATCTGCCGGGCAATGAATCTCTACGACTCGAACTGACCGAACGGGCGCTGGAAGTCCCCCGGCTTCCCAGGCCCTTGGACGGCTTGACCATCTTGCATATATCCGATCTGCACTTTACCGGCATGGTGGGCAAGGCGTATTTTCGCGAGGTAGTCCGCGCCGCCAATGAATTAAAGCCCGACTTGACGGCCGTCACCGGCGATCTGGTCGACAAGGCCGAGTACATAAGCTGGATACCCGACACCCTTGGGCAATTGACCGCTCGTTACGGGGTCTACGTTATCCTGGGCAATCACGACCTGCATGTCGACGAAATCGCACTCCGCAAAACCCTGGCCGAGAGCGGCCTGATCGGCTTGGGCGGCCGTTGGATGCAGATCGAAATCCGCGGCCAGACGGTTATTATTGCCGGCAACGAGTTGCCCTGGTACGCACCGGCCGCCGACCTGGAGAATTGCCCGCCGCGCACGCCCGATTGCGGCCAATTGCGGATTGCCCTTTCGCACAGTCCGGATCAACTCGATTGGGCCAGAACCAACGACGTCGATCTTATGCTCAGCGGCCACACGCACGGCGGCCAAATCATCATTCCTCTTCTTGGACCGGTCTTTTTGCCCAGCGCATCCGGAGTGAAATACGATTACGGAGTGTTCCACGCCCCGCCCACGATCCTCCACGTCACGCGCGGCATTTCAGGCAGACAGCCGCTCCGCTGGAACTGCGTCCCCGAAATCGCCCTGCTGACGCTGCACGCCCCGCGCTAAAACCGCCGTTCTCGCCGAATCGACAAGTCTACGCGACTTCGATCGCGTGCCTACAAATGACGAAATCAGCCGGCAAGCCCTCCAAATTTGCGGGCCAGCGATTGGCGGACGGCAAGAACTCCTATCTTCCAAATATATTATTAAGGCAATATCGTCGCTAATATTAGGTGTCGAAGATGGGGGATTGTGTGACATTCAGCGCAAGGATTTTAGAAGTACATTCATAGCCTTGGCGAGTAGACTGCGCCGTTCCGATAGAAACCTACTAAAGTTCTCCGCGCGCCAAAGTTCCCGATCTTCCGGTATGAAGTGAGCCTTTCGTATAGACTTGTTCGTTTCGGTTTCAAGATATTGCCAAGGTGGTATATCACCGATTGCTGCATTCGTCGTTCGACTTATGAAAGTAAGGTTGGCAATATCATTCACTTCAGCGCGATATTCAGAGGGAGTATATTCATCAGATAACCGTTTAGTTTGTTTATCGGTCATCATAAAGTTGAATGGAAATATATGATGGAGCTGAGTCTCATCGGAGCGAATTTCAGAAAGGTCCTTTGGCCTATCAATCCCAAAATCGGTTGCTCCCTCTCGGCGCATGATAATGTACATCATAAGTAACATGACGTTCTTCGAGGGCACACCACATATCTTGTCGGGCTTGATTCTAAGCCCACGATAATACTGCCGTGCCTCCCGCTCAACGCTCTCTGCCAGTGATTCCAACCCTAGTCGTGGAGTCGTTTCAGGTTCTGTGAGATATCGAAGGTCTCTGCGTAGAACGTTCTCGCCTGCGCCACCATAATGCTCAGACAATTGAGAAAGTAAGAAAAATCGCAAAATGTTCTTAACCGCCAGTGTCTTTGACTTCTTCTGTTTCTCCATTGCCACATAGTAGACCAAAGGCACTAGTGCTGCGTCACAGCTTTAATTTGGGATACACTGATTTTAGTTTACAGCGGGCATCATCGATTT
>JBEKIK010000048.1:0-8045 GCA_050011795.1 Thermoguttaceae bacterium
GAGTGTCAAGGACCGCAGCCGGGGGATTTCCTTGAGGCGCCGCAGGCCGGCATTGGTGACCATGGTATTCGAGATATCCAACTTTTGGACGTGAGACAACGATGTGAGATAATTCGAGCAACCGTTGGTGATTTGCGTACCACGGAGACCTAGAGTATGCAGCTGCTTCAAACTTTTTAGGTGTGTCAGGCCGGCATCGGTTATAAGTGTTTGATCCAGAGCAAGGACTTGGAGTTTTGCCATTTTTTCAAGATAAGCCAGTCCGGCGTCGGTGACGCGGGTATTTCTGAGCGATAATTCCTGAAGTTTGGGTAAATCTTTGAGGTGTTCCAGGCCGGCGTCGGTTATTTTGGTTTGATCCAGGTTGAGGAAATTCAGTTGGGTTAATCCTTCCAGGTTGGCCAGGCCGGCGTCGCTTACATTGGTTCCGCTGAGTTCCAAGGTATCGAGATTTGGCAGAGCTTCGAGGCAGGCGATATCGGCGTCTCTGGCCTCGGGAGGGAACGTCGCTTTTATAACATTATCGAAAAAATCGTTTCCCGGTATTTTTCGCAAGCGGGGCAGTGCGTCCGGCGGCACCACTCCTTGGTCGTCGTAAGCGACCTGCCCGCCTAATTTTTGGATTATCGCCGCGGCTTCGCTCTGCCGCCGGGCTTGTTTCAGTTTTACGAAGAATAAATTCGATCCGGCGGCTACGATTAGAACGCACAACAGCAGAATTCCAAGGCGGTAATAATACCGGCGGAGCTTGGATTCCGGGGATTTGGGCTTTAGCACGGCGGAATATAATTCCTCTTCCACCGGGCTGAGCGGTATGCTCGGAAGAGATTTGGACATCCGCTCTTTATAAAATTTATTTATGCAGAACACAATCAAAAAATAAATCACCAAGGCTATGGCGAGAATAAAAAGTAACGTCAGGGCGCAAAACGCTCCCCGATAAAAGAAAGAAGCCGAGGGGATGTTGGAAAGACCCTTTGTTTTAAGGGATATAAAGGCGTTTTTCCAGAAAGGGTAAGAGATATAGAGCCACGGAAACAGAGCCAGCGACAAGATGATAAATATCGTTCGATATGAAGGCCGGTATCGCATTTTTTGCCTCTTGTTACAGTATATGTTAATATTACGTTTATCAGCAACCCGACCAGTATTCACGGCGAATTAAATAGGGGGTTTTGGGAGCGGCTGGATATAGGGAGCGGGGTCCTATTATGCCATTTGGTTTAAGACATTGCGGCAATCGGGACCATACTTTATGATAAGGCAGGAATGGCGGATAATGCGAGTTTTTCATTTTGAGGTGCGATATTATCCAAGGAAAAAACCGCGATCCGATAAAGGGATCAGGAGGTAGGGGATTTGCCTGAATACATGTTTTGGCCTTGGGTTGCCTTTGGGTCGTTGGTGGCGGCGCTGCTGGCGTTGGACCTGTTTGTATTTCACCGCCGCGACCGTACACCGACGCTTCGCGAGTCGGCCCTCTGGACGCTTTTTTGGTGCGCTCTGGCATTGGTTTTTAACGCGTTGATCTGGTGGTGGCAGGACAAATTGTGGCCAGCGCCCAAGCCGGGGCATGAACCGGCCGCGGAGTTCCTCACCGGCTATGTCGTGGAATGGGCCTTGTCGATGGACAACGTGTTCGTGTTCGCGGTGATCTTTCGCTTCTTTAATATACCGCTGAAATATCAATATCGGGTATTGTTCTGGGGAATTCTGGGAGCGATTGTCTTGCGTCTGCTGTTCGTGGTCATTGGCAAGGAATTGATTGACAGTTTCCATTGGATATTGCCTTTGTTCGGGGCCTTTCTGTTGTATACGGCGTTCAAACTGGCCCTGCAAACGGAAAGCGAAGTGGATCCGCAAAAAAATATTCTCTTGCGCTTGGCACGGCGGTTTTTCAAGGTCTCGCAGGGGGACCATCGGGAACACGGCCATGCTTTTTTCGTTCGCGAAAGCGGGCAATGCTGCTTTACGCCGCTTTTTTTAGTGCTCCTGGTGGTGGAAAGCACCGATGTATTGTTTGCCGTGGACAGCGTACCGGCGATTTTCGGGATCAGCCAAGACGTATTCATCATCTATACCTCGAATATCTTCGCCATTCTGGGCCTTAGGGCGTTATACTTTTTACTGGCCGGGATGATGGAAATGTTCGAGTATTTGCATTACGGGCTGAGCGCAATACTGGGGTTTGTTGGGCTGAACATGATCGCCGAATACTCCTTCCAGCCCAAGGCCGGTTATTTTGTCCCTACCTGGGGCAAACTGGCGATTATCGCCGTACTGTTGGGCGCGTCGGTGGTGGTTTCGATCTTTGTGAAAAAGGGCGAGGGAATAGGCGATAGGGAATAAAAAAAGATGAAGGAAACCGCTTGCGGTTTCGCGAATACATTCAAGTGGGTAGTAAACTGCCCACCCCTCACCTTCCGCTTCTCAAGTGCGTGCCATTTTTCGGGCTTTTTCCAGGATCGCGGGGCGTGCAGTGTCCATTATATCGCGGACGTCTTCGTAGCGCATGGTCCGCTGCTCAAAGCTGCGTTTAGCGATGGCCCCTAAAAAACGGGCCTTAAACTCGGCCAGGTTCGAGCCGTAGATGTGGAAACTGTCGGCGATATGGCAGTATCGGCCGAGCGTTATCGCTTTGCCAGTCAGTTCGGATATGCGCGAGGCGATGTTCGATTGCAGGCGCACCAGGGCGAACATGTTCATGAAGGCCGCCTTGTATGCGTCGTTGGAGCGAAAGCGGACGTTCATGCTCAGGACCGGACGTTCGCGGGAATCGGTGATCCGGCACCAGACGCTTTGCAGGCAAGCCGGATCGTAGCAGGACCCGTCTTCCCAGACTTTCCAGGTGACGGCTTGGGCGCGGCGGGTATGCGACGTTTCGGCAAGTTTTTGACACAGGCGTTCGATCTGGTCGATGGGCGCCATCGTGGGCACTTCGTAGCGGAACAGACGCTGATGATAGGTATATTCCCAGCGGGTGTCGTGGGGATCGTTAGGGTCGCGAACGCAATGGTCCTTGATGCCTTCACAGACTTCCATGGCGTATTCTTCCAGTTCCTCGAACCCGCCGGGAAAATCGCGGTGGATCATGGGCTCGGCCAATGGATCGAGTACGGTAACGATCATCGTGGCGTCTTTGCTGGGCGGATCATCCGGCTTGTCATATTGGGTTTTGACGTCGCAGCCCGAGCGGAACAACTCCAACAAGGCATTTTCCCATGCCCGGGCGATGCAATCGCCTTGGGCCGTTAAGACCGGAATTCCGTTCATGTATTATTCCTTCTGAAATGTATGCAACGGCGACGATTTCTGGAAAAGAGGTATTTTCCTGATTGGGAGGACATTGTGCAAGAACCTCTGATAAACACCTTTGGAAATAAAGACTTGCTAGGTTTATTAGGTATTCTATATCTAAATTTTACTTTTAGCGATTTCCTGCTATTATTTCAATGACTGCTCGTTGTTTTTTTACACAGGGTTTTGCAGTGCGAAAGCGAGGTCGCCCGTGAGCATTTACAAACCTTACGGCATCCGCGGAGATGCGGCCGGTGAACTCAATGCGGATTTATACCGTCGCTGGGGTCTGGCCCTGGGAATGGAACTGGAGCCGAACGCCAAGTTCGTGGCAGGGGGGGATATACGCTCTTCCACGCCGGAATTCCTCCGTGCGCTTATCGAGGGTTTGTGCCAGGCCGGATTGGACGTGGTGGACCTGGGACAAATTCCCACGCCGATGATCTACTACGCCCGGCACCGTTTAAGCGCGGACGGCTGCGCGATAGTGACTGGTTCGCACGAGCCGGGTAACATCAACGGGCTGAGATGGATGATCGCCGGGCGGGTGCCCATGCCCGACGACATTTACGCCTTGCAAACGGCGTCCGAAGGCCCGGCGGGCAAAATTCCCGTCCGTCCACGCAGTGAAGCGAGATCCATCGACATTTCCTTCGACTACGTGGCTAATCTGCAGGAAACCTGGGTGGACGCCATGGGGGCGCAACTGCACATAGTGATCGACCCCATGTACGGCAGTTGGTCGGGCAAGGCGCGGCGCTATCTGCACGCCATTTTTCCCCAATGCCTGATCTCGGCCGTCAACGATACGCCCGATCCCGCCTTCGGCGGCCAAGCGCCCGACTGTTCCAGTTGGCAACGCTTGCACGATCTGTGCGACGCCGTTTACCGCGAACGGGCGCATTTGGGAGTGGCCTTCGACGGCGACGGAGACTGCATGGCCCTGGTCGATAATCAGGGCATGGCATTGACCGGCGAGGAATCGGCCTGGGTGTTGATGGATACTTTTGGCAAGGCCATGCGCAACAAGCAGTTTGTCTGCGATTTGAGATTCTCCGACCGGCTGGGCGAACGGGCGAAACAACTCGGCGCGGAACCGCTTGTGGAGCGGAACGATCATGCTTTTATCCATAGACGGATGACGGCGGCCAACGCCTTGTTCGGGGCGGAGCTGGGCGGGCATTATTTCTTTCGCGAGATGGAAGGCTGCGACGACGGCTTTTACGCCGCCTGCCGGATAATCGCCTTCCTGGCCCAAACCGACAAGACGCTGGCCCAGTGGCGATGGGAATGTCCGCCCATGTACATTACGCCCGAGTTGCGCATAAGCGTGCCGCTCGAGTCGCAGGCGCGGATCATGGAAAAGATCAGGCAGCAGTGGTCCTCTTTTCACCAACAGGTTATCGACGGGGTGCGGATCGACACGCCCGGCGGCTGGTTTCTGGTGCGCGGCTCCGCGGCCGATTCGGCCTTGACCTTCCGTTTCGAATCGCTGGATTGGCAGTCTTTGGACCATCTAGTACAAGGAGTTTGCGATACGATTGCCGAGTTGGGCCAGGAGCTTTGGCAGAAGTACGTCGCGGACATGGGCGCGGGAGTGGAAAGGATGAAGGATGAAGGATGAATATTTCGTACTCCGTACTCCGTACTTCGTACTGAAAACTGATAACTGAAAACTGACGACTCAATACTTCATAAACCACTCGCGGTTTCGCAATTCACAATTCCCGATTTACTGACACACGAGTTGGACAACAAAAACGGGCGCGTCTTTTGCAAGACACGCCCGTATAAAGGTTGGGTTACAATCTTTATTTAACGTTTCCTACGCAGCAGTAGCATCATAGCCGCGGCCATGGCCAGCAATACGAACGTTGCCGGTTCGGGGACGACCGAGATGGTCCCGGTGGTATATAATTGGCTGGTGTCCCAGGAAAGCCCCGCGCTCAAAGTCGGCAGAGGATTAATGGTTCCAAACGTACCGCTTAAGGTACCCCAGTCCAAGATATCGTACGAGTCGCCCAGAACTGGAGTATAAGAGGACAGCGTCACATTCAGCACGGAATTGCTGAGCAAGTTAAGGGTTCCACCTACGCTTAGCAAGTCGTAAGTGGTTCCCTTGGTGGTGGGGGCGCCGAGTTCGGCAGTCAGCTCGCTATAGCTGTCAAAGGTCATATTGCCGGTGACAGAGAGCGTGCCGATGCCAGTGGCAATGCTGGTGCTGCCTGCCGCCAGCGTTGTTATTCCCGGGCTAACCGAAGTTAAATATGCGGACGCTCCCATGATATCGCTGATGTCGCCGGTAATCGTGCCTCTGGCGTAGATACTCCTTGCGGCGGTTTGCGTAGCCGAGCCAATGGTCAGGCTGGTAACATCCAGTGCGCTGCCGGCGGCAACATCGAGGCCTATGATATTGGTGGTGTCAATGCCGTTTGACAATACTACCGCACCGGCGCTAACTGTTATGGCACCCGGCGTGTTCATAGAGAAAGTCTGGGTGCCGGCGCCGACCTTAATAATCTGTAGATGGGCAGGATAACTGGTGACGCCAGTGCCGGAGCTAAAGGAACCAGCATAGCTGCCGTTAACATCGCCGTTGCCGAGGGTGATACACTTGAGGCTGCTGTTGGTTCCCATATTAACAAACCCGGAACCGTTGAGTGCGTTAATAAGGTGGCTTTGGTTGTTTATATTCCATACGCCTGCGGCCTCAATAACCATGTTTCCTTTTCCGGGCCCGTAGGGGTACGCATTGGCTGCTCTGGATGATAACCAGCCGCTTATGATATGCGTATCGCCGGAATATGTGTTTACGCCGCCCCCAGCAACGGAAACTGTTCCAACCTGCGTTCCGCTAAGGTTTTCAACAATATCAATGCCACCGTTTCCTACAATCGCAGAGTCGACCCTGAATTGCGGGTTTGTGCCGGCAGCGCCGTCTATCCCAAAAGTAACTTCTCCATTAATCGTAACCCCGCGATTACCAAAGTTGACTATGCCGCTGCCATATCCTGTTGGCGCGTACAATGCCAATGTAGTGCCTGCGGCCATGGTAATTTGATCAGCGACTAACGCGGCTGGATTTGGTCCTAAACCGCTGCCATTGGCAAGCGGGCCCAGTTGAATCTCCAGTGTTCCTTGGTTGATCACGGTCTTGCCGGTCAAGGTGTTGTAAGCGGTGAGGATCACCTTGCCGGTACCGGATTTGGTGATGCCTACGGCGCCGCCAAGGATTGCGGAAACGGTTCCGGAGCGGAGGTCGTAGTTAGTGGCGCCGGTGTTGTTGAACGTGCCGTTCTGCAAGGTGCCGTCGATGAGGGTTAGCCCGCCGGAAAGATTCTGGACGGATGCGCCTAAATCCACAATGCCTCCCGGGCTGGCGCCGATGGTGGTAACGCCGGTATAAGTGTTGGCTCCGCTAAGGACCAAGGTGCCGGTCGTGGTTTTAGTCAGTCCAGCAGTGCCGGCGAGAACGGCCGTGACAGTGCCGGCCTGCATGTTGTACAGGGCGCCGGTGTTGTTGATCGTGCCGTTCTGCACTGTTCCGCCCGTAACCGTCACTCCGGCGGAGGTGTCTTGGGTGTTGCCGCCTAAACCCAATATGCCGCCATTAACCGTAATCGCCCCGACGGGGTTCAGTGTATCAATGCCGCCGGATAGCGTTAACGTGCCGGCGTTGACAGTGGTTCCGCCTGAGTATAGGTTATGGGCATAAAGAGATAATATGCCACCACCGGTCTTGGTCCAGCTAGCCGCTCCTGTTATGACAGCGTTGAATGCGGCGGTTCCGCCCGTATCAACAAAAATTGTGGGCGATGCGCCCGTTAAAGTAAGGTTGCCGGGACCGTTAAAGATGGTGAGGCCGCCTCCAGTACCAATTAAATTGATGTTATCTACTGTTATCCCGGCGGCTTGGATATTCATATTAGGAGTGGGATTACCATCACCCCAGTCTGGGAACGAGGCGTCATTGTCGCCGTTGACCCAGGCAGTAGGCCCAGCTCCGGCATCCCAAGCCGTAAAATCAGTAGTATCCCAAGAGGTGGGACTGACACCCCAGTATTCACCATTGGGGTCCCAAGCATACACTGCCGCTTGGATGTTTGTCGTTGCCACAAGACACAACACCGCGGCGAGCAATCCAATACTGATGATTGCAAAAGAATTTTTTACCATAAACGTTACCCTTTCTAAAAATACCAAAACGATGTGTAACAACAATGCTTCACTCTTCTCTAAAAACCAAAACGGAATAAGGCGAAGTTTGCCGGAAATCCCGTACGCGCAAGGAATTAAACTTTGGAAACCTATTACGCGGCGAGAATCGCTCGAGGAGATGTCAGGCAGCGCACGGCATCCGCAATCTGCGGACGCCCGTTTCCAGAAAACCCACGAATGGAAGCGCTGCCTCTTTATAAATAGAGTAATTATTGTTACGGATTTACCCTGTATTGTTCAGGTTCATCCGTAAAACTAAATTTTATCTTAACGAAAAAATCAAGAATTGCAAGTACCTATAGTAAATTTTTTTGGGGGGTTAAAATATACATTATTGGGGTAGTTACCATACTGGTTAGCGACCCCCCGCCATATCAAAAATGTGTATTCTATTCGTTTAACGCCTATCCGTGGGGGCGGCAGTTTAACTGCCGCCCCCACAGGGTTTTTACTCATGGTTTTGTCACTTATTTATTAACGGCTGCGGCGCCGGTAAATGCCAAACACAAGTGCGGCCAGGATGAGCATTG
>JBEKIK010000049.1:0-8041 GCA_050011795.1 Thermoguttaceae bacterium
AGATTATCGACATCGACTCCGCCCATCCGCTTATGCAATGGATGGACATGGGCGACGTGTTATTGGCCGCCGGCACGCCGCTTAAGCCGCCCACGGGCTCAACGGTTCTGGTCGATTCCGACATTGGAGCGATGATGGCCATTGCCCCGCGCGACTCGTTCGAGGACGTCGTGCTGGGGTTTACAATTATCGAAGAACAAGCCGGTGCTGAAGGCAAAACAAAGAAGTATTATGGGACCAATTGGCCCACGCGGCAGAGTTTTCCGGTTTTTGTGAGGAATTTGTTTGAATACTGCGGCTCGGTCCGAGCAGGGACGGGTGGAGAAAACGTCCGGCCGGGCGTGCCGGTGACGTTGGAATCGCCCGGTGGACAAACGGCGCTTAGCATCTTATCCCCTTCCGGCGGTAAAACGGACTTGAAATCAGGGAAACTGGGTAAAATAAGCTTTACAGAAACTGGGGAATTGGGTATTTATCGCGTCCAATCGGGCGGTAAAACAATCGATCAATTCGCCGTTAATCTTTTCGATCCGGGTGAAAGTGACATCCGGCCGAATCGCTCGCCAAGTATTAAAGTAGGCGACGTGGAGGTTAAGGGGGAAAATGTTTGGCAGGCCGCACGGAAGGAAATTTGGAAAACCGTGGTCCTGCTCGGCCTAGCGGTATTGCTGGTCGAGTGGTATATCTATAACCGGCGCATTTATTGATTGAAATGATATCCAAAACAAACACCCGAAAACGTCCCGGACATCGGCGTAAAACGCATCTTCCCCGGTCGCGGAACAAGAAGTTACTCGTCCGTTTGCTGGAAAACAGCCTTATAAGCCGGGTGAGCTTCGAGGAATATCGGGAAAAAGTCCGCGACGTGTACGACGGCCCTCAAGGGGCGATGTTGGCCTATTGCAGCCTGCTTTCGCTGCATACGCTGCTGGGCGAACGGCTTTTCAAGGAGCGGAAGTTCGATCTTAGCGGCGTGCGCAATATCCTGGACGTGGGCAGCGGGGCCGGGCAAATAGCCAAACATTTATTGAAGTATGCCGACAGGGAAGCCGAATTATATTGTTTTGATCTTTCCCACGAAATGCTGCGCCGGGCCAGAAACAGGCTGAAAAGCGGCCGGCCCAGGTTCGTAGTGGCCGATCTTACCCGGCTGCCTTTCCCTTCGGAAACGTTCGACTGCGTTACCTGCGGGTACGTTCTGGAGCACGTCCCAGATGCGAAGGTCGGACTGGCCGAACTGAGCCGGGTGATGATGCCCGGGGCACGCATGTTGCTCTTGACGACCGAAGACAATTTTACCGGGGCTTGCACCAGTCTGATGTGGCGTTGCCGGACCTATAATCGCCGCGAATTGGCCCGAATTTGCGAGGAAGTGGGGTTGCTATGGAAGAAGGAGCTTTGGTATACCAGCATGCACCGCGTCCTTCGGGCCGGGGGTATTTGCGTGGAATTGGTTAAGGGCTAGCCACCGTCAGCCATCAGATTTCAGCAAAAAATTCTCAGTTCACGGTTTACAGTTCATGGTTCTCGGTTTTCAGTTATCTGTTATCAGTTTATGGTTATCAGTGGGCAGTAAACTGCCCACCCCTAATTATTTGCTATCCGCTTTTTTTCATCCTTCATCCCTCATCCTTCATCCTTTTTTAAAATTTCCTCTTGACTTTTTGGTTAATTGCGATATGAATTGTTTTTAAAAGACAGGCTGATTGCCGAAATGAAAAAGAATAAGATAAATCTTCCGCCAGGCGATGCTCGGGAAAATGAGCCGTCCCGGCGGCGGATACCAGGGCCCGGTTAGGATGTCGTGCCCGAACTTTGTGCCTGCCTCTAGGAGAAACTGAATGACCAGCTCAGAAGCTGATGCGTGTTCGTTCTGCGACGAAGAACCTCCGGGTACTACGTCCCAAATTTTCACCCCCCAGCGCCTTCGGGCGCCCGTCTACCGAGAGAAACATCGGCGCGTTCCGGCGGATAGAGATCCCTTCTCCCCGGGCGGTTTTTCGGGCCGATGCCCGCGAACCACCTTCCAAACCAGGGCCTTTCGCAGGACTTTCTACCCCGATGTAACCGACAAGGACTGGAACAACTGGCACTGGCAGGCCCGCAACCGCATCCGCACCCTGGACCAATTGGAACAGATTTTGCTCCTGGCGGATGAAGAGCGGGAAGCCCTTTCCCAGGCAAAATCCATGCTCCCGGTGAGCATTACGCCCTATTACATGAGCCTGGTTTCCCGCGACGACAGGAGCCAGCCCTTGCGCAGGACCGTGATCCCCTCCACCCGGGAGTTCTATAGAGCCAAGGGCGAGGCCGACGATCCGCTGGGCGAAGACGGCGACAGCCCCGTTCCCGGCCTGGTGCACCGCTATCCGGACCGCGTGTTGCTGATGGTGACCGACGTCTGCTCGAGCTATTGCCGGTACTGCACCCGGTCGCGGATGGTCGGTCACGGTCATATCGCGCCCCAGGAGGCCCGGCTGGAACATGCCTTCGAGTACATCCGCTCGAAGCCGGCCATCCGGGACGTGCTTATATCCGGCGGCGATCCGCTGGCCTTAAGCGACGAGCGCTTGGACTGGATTCTCACCTCGCTTCGGGAGATTCCGCACGTGGAATTCGTCCGCATCGGCACCAAGATGCCCGCCGTGCTGCCGCAAAGGATCACGCCCGCACTGTGCCGGATGCTCCGCAAACATCACCCCTTGTGGATGAGCCTGCATTTCATCCACCCGGACGAATGTACTCCGGAATCGTTTCTGGCCTGCACCCGGCTGGCCGACGCGGGCATTCCCCTGGGCTCGCAGACCGTACTCCTAAAGGAAGTGAACGACAACCTGGAGACCATGAAAAAACTGGTCCACCGCCTGCTGATGATGCGGGTGCGGCCGTATTACCTTTACCAGTGCGATCCGATTTCCGGTTCGGAGCATTTCCGCACGCCGGTAAGCAAGGGACTGGAGATTATCGCGGGGCTTCGTGGTTTTACCACGGGTTATGCCGTGCCGAATTACGTGATCGACGCCCCGGGCGGCGGCGGGAAAATACCATTGCAGCCCATGACCGTCACGGGCCGCGAAGGCGACGAACTGCTGTTGCGCAACTATCAGGGGAACATTTACCGCTACCCCGATCCTTCGCAGTAATTAAAACGCCGATTTCGTCACCAGCCTTTGTACTGCCAGAAACTCCTGATCAGGTCTTGACTTTCCACGGCATGTCGGTTGAGGCGCTCTTGCAGGGTGGCTATTTTTTTGGGACTTGCAGGGGCCTTCCGTTCGCGGCGCATGAGCGCGATTTCCTCCCGGGCGGCCTTTTTGAAGTAGTTTTCGTTGGTTTTTAAATCAGATTCCAAATCATCTATTTCCACGAGCAATACTTTAGCGTCTTTATCGGCGGAGGCTTCTTGGACCGAAGCGAAACTCTTTTCCAGCTTGCCGTTCGCGCATATATGAACGCCGCTGATCGTATCGTGTTCTATTTCCAAGAGCACGCGCAAGCAGTTGTCTTTGAAATAGCAACAAAACCCGTCGCGAACCCCTTTGGCATATTGACACCAATAAACGCGATCGCCTTTTTCGTTCCATGTTTTGACGATGCCGTCCAGAGAGCCGTCGGAATAGGTGGCATAAGCCGTCGGTTGGCGGTTCTCAAAGTAGGACACGGATATTCCGTTCAAATTGTTCGACTTGTACTCGGCAAAGGCGCTTAAACGCCCCAGGGGATTGGAAAGAAAAAGAATCTGATCCTCCTTGGCCGTGTCTTTCAACAACTCAAGGATCGGAGTTACACTGATTTTGAAAAGCCGGGAATTGAAGGTTTTCCCGGAAGGTAAAGTCAAAATGATTATCTCGGCCGATTGTTCCAAATGAGACGTGGTTGTTGAAGACGTAGTGGTTGGAGATGTGGCAGGCGGAACCGAAGCATTCTCCGGCGTGCCCGGGGCGACAACGGAATCGGCGCCGGCCGGCGGCTTCGCGGCGTTGGATTGCTCGTCCGCTGAGCCCGGCGGAGGAATCGTGTCCGGCGGTCTATCGGCAAGATTTGCCGAGGTTCCGGGCTTGCCTCTGGGAATGGTTCTTATCCTGGATTGAGTATCAGGGTGCTTTTCCGCGGATGAGCCGGTGATCTTGGCCACCAAATTGGAAGTTTTATCGAAGGTGTAAGTCCAAAGATCCTTGCCGTGGGCAAAAACCATTAGAATAATCACTACCGCCAGTGCCAGGCCCAACGATTTGGCAATGATGGACAACACGCTTTTATGGCGGTGCAGAAACTTGAATAACAAGTCAAAGGACTCTTTTACGGCCACAAGCACCGAGCCAAGGGAACTTGTGTTATCGTTCGCATGTCCGGGCGGCGCCGGTGTTTTTTGGTCGGCTGGGGGCGTTTCCAGGTAATTTTGCATTACCGACGGCCGGGGGGCAGCCGGGGGCGGCGCCGGGTAATTTTCCAGCGGCGTAGCCTTGGGCAAGCCTTGTGCGGACCGAGAGCGTAATTGAAGTTTCAGAGAAATGTCGTATTCATTCTTTTTCGCCGGATCGAGTAAATAGGCCTGGGCGGCGGCGATCTTTTTTTGCAACTTTTGCGATATAATCGCATACGGGCCGCTTTGGAACGACTGTACCTGCCGTATGCGCTGTTGGGCAGCCGTTGTGATCGCCTCCGGATCGGACTCGAAAAGTTCGATGCCTAGCAACCGATAGAAATGAGGCGGCTGATCTTTGGGCGGAATCCCCAGCCATTTGTAGTATGGATCGAAATCGTCGGGCATAATTGTTCCCCACCCCGCAATAATCTCGATTGTATTTGTCGAATGACCAATATAAAACGGCAATATTCAGTATATGGTGCTGTCTAGCGGCGTTCAATAGGGGGGGCTATTTTGTCGGCCCGGTTATTGGCCGAACATGTTAATCATTATCAACATTTTCGATTATTCCGAAGCATTTCCTTTTTGAAACAATTCATGTTGCAAAAAATCTCCATATTGCCCAAAGTATAGGTTACTGTTTTTATAGTGGAGATTTCCCGGCGAGGACGTCGGGAACATGCGCACCTGCCGGGCCGAGGATTGGGCCATGAGGCGTTCAGGGGCCAGTTATCGAACAGTTGTTCTCATGGCGATATTCTGCGTCATGATTGCCGGGGGATGTAATTCATTAAAGACCTCCGGGATCGACCCTACGGGCGAACATGTATTTGCCAGTCCGCCGGCAGCCGCCAATCCGGCGTATCCTAATCCTTATCAAGAACCGCCGCCTCCCCCTCAGCCTGGGGAGCCGGCGACGTTAATACTTACGCCCAGCATTATTGCCGCGCCCGTGGGCAGCGAGGTCCTGCTTATTGCCGGCGTGGGATCGGCCGACGGTTATCTTCGCTGCAACCAGCGCTTGGAATGGTCGATTGCGGGCGGCGTGGGGCAATTCACCGATATCGGCAAGAACGATTTCGTGGATATTCTGCTGGGCGATTACAATCGGCCGCGATTGGTCAACGCCGTTTTCGGCATCGGCAGCACGGCGTCGAAAGACGAACAAGTAAAACGAGGACCGTCCGCGCCGGCCGAGGAAATATCCATCCTGCCCGGTCAAGGGTGGATCAAGATCACCTCTCCGATTGAAGGTGCGAGCACGGTCAGCGTGGTCGCTTCAAGTATAGTCAACACTGCCCAGCGGGTGAAAACGGCCACGATCTACTGGACCGACGCCACCTGGCGATTCCCGCCGCCGGCCATCAATCCGGCGGGCACGAAGCACGTTTTCACCACCACGGTAATGCGGCAGACTAATCAATGTCCATGTCCGGGCTGGGTGGTTAAGTACACGATAACGGGCGGTCCGCCCGCCGGATTCTCGCCCGACGGGACCTCGTCAATCGAAGCGATAACCGATGCCGCCGGTCAGGCGAACGCCGAAATTTTCCAGAAATCGCCCGCCCACGGCACCAATCAAATCGGCATCGAGGTTATCCGCCCGGCGGAGTTGCCAGGCGCGGGCGGGCAGCGGTTGACCGTGGGCACGGGCTCGACCATGCAAACCTGGACCGCCGCCGACATCGCCCTGAAGCTGAGCGGTCCCTCGATGGCCAAGGCGGGCGAAACCTTGACTTACCGCCTGGAGGTGAGCAATCCCGGCGATTTGCTCTCGAAAAACGTAATTGTTTCCAATGTCCTGCCCGACGGCCTGGTTTACCTTGGCGGCAATCCGCCCGCCGCCGTCGGCGGCAAACAACTCCAATGGCGATTGACGGAACTGGGACCGCGCCAACGCCAAACCATCGAAATCACCGTCAGGGCGGAAAAAGAAGGCAGCGCGAGCAATTGCGCGGACGTGATGACCGAAGGCGGGCTCAAGGTCAGCGATTGCGCCACGACCACCATTACAGCGGCCGCGCCGGGCGCGGGCGGGGGCGCACAAACGGCCGCGGCCCCGCCTTCTTCAGGCGCTTCTTCGACGTCTTCCTTAATTGACCTGAAAGTCCAGGGGCCGCCTAATATAACGCTCAAAGGCGAATCTACTTTCGTCACCTTCAATATAATTGTAACCAATCGCAGCCAAACCAATCTGAACAAACTGCTTGTTAAAGACCGCTTCGATCCGGGATTGGAATTTCGGGACTCGGAAAACAAGCTCATTAATTCTCCGGATTACCCATTGGGCGATCTACCAGCGGGCAAATCGAGCAAGTTTGACATTACATTTCGTGTTCTTCAAGCGGGCAATCTTTGCCACACGGTCGAAGTGACAAGGCAAAATGAAAGCTTAGTTAAAACCCGAGCTTGCGTGATGGTGTCTGCGCAGTCGACGCCGCCCCCGGGCATAGCCCCGCCCGGCGGTCAACTCCCTTCCCGCACCGCAACCGGGGCGACACCGGGCACTTCGCCCGGAAATAAACAAGGAACAGCAGCGCCGCCGGCCGGCCCGCCGGCCTCCGCTGCCGCCGGCATGCCAACGGTCACCATAAAACAATCCGGTCCAAAGACATCGCAGCACACGGTTGGCGAGATAGTCTCTTTTGTTAGTCAAATCGTAAATCCCAACAACCGGCCGCTGAACAATCTGAAAATAGTCTATCACTTCGATCCCGCCTTGGTTCCCAAGTTTGCGACAGATAACTTTCGAGCGGAAGGGGGAAACCTGGTGTGGGTAATTGCACAATTACCGGCCGGAAATTACACGCAACTCGAAGTCCAGTATGAATGCGTAAAAGCAGCCGATAAAGCAAGTAATACCGTGAGCGTTTCCACTCGCGAGGGGGCACAAGCCCAGGACACCGCCTATTTAGAAATCCGTTCCCCGCCCGGCACGCAGTCGTCGGGAGGCGCAACCCACAGCGGCGCAACTCCCGGCGGTACGCCGTGGTCCGGCCGTGCAAAGACAGGCGAAAACCAAGGCGGCGAAAATCGCCCCGGCGAAACCGCTGCCGAAAAGGGCCAATCAGCAAACGCCTTGACATTGTCTGTTGTTGCATTGCATAATCCGGTGGCAGTGGGCAAGGAGTTGACTTATGAAATACGCGTAGTCAATAATACCGATGCGGCCGATCGCCGGGTAACGGTAACGGCCATTGTTCCTGACGGCATGGTGCCCGTGCCCTTGGGCACCACCGGACCGGGCCCCGCCAAGTTCGAGATCGATCATCAGACCGTCAGCTTCGATCCCGTAATGGCCCTACAGCCGGGCGAAACGCTGATATATCGGGTCCGCGTCCGCACAAAATCCGCCGGCCAACTACTTTTCCGCGCGGAATTGACCTGCCAGAATATCACCCAACCCATAATGAAAGAGGCCGAAACGGAGGTCTTTTCACAAGAGGGAAAGTAAAAAGGATGAGCGATGAAGGATGAAAATAAAAGGATAGTATATAATTAGGGGCGGGCAGTTTACTGCCCACTGATAACCATAAACTGATTACTGAAAACTTGATAAAAACCGCTTGCGGTTTCGCGAAAAATCCCGGCACGAGCGCCGGGGCTAAACATATCAGTGGGCAATAAATTTCCCACCCCTCATTTGCATATCAGTCCCCAATCTCTAATCTC
>JBEKIK010000050.1:0-8028 GCA_050011795.1 Thermoguttaceae bacterium
ATCACGTCCAAAACCATCCACTCCGGGCGGTTGTCGGAGTCGCGGATGGCCTCGACGATTTTCAGCCGGTTGATAAGGTCTTTTTTCTTTTGTTTCGAGTTGGTTTCGATCAGTTCCACGCGCAATTCGGTGGAAAGCTTGACCAGGTCCAGTTGGACCAGGAGTTTGCGCACGGCCTCCGCGCCCATGTCGGCCTCGAACGATCCTTCCGGGTATTGTGCCCGGGCGGCGCGGTATTCCTCTTCGGTCAAAAGCTGCTGGACCTTAAGCGGCGTGTCCACCGACTTGGTCACCACGTAATCCTGGAAATACACCACTTTTTCCAGGCTGGTGGTTTTCATGTTCAAAAGCGCGCCCAGGCGGCTGGGCATGGCCTTGAAGAACCATATATGCACCACCGGGGCGGCCAGTTCGATGTGGCCCATGCGCTTGCGCCGCACGCGGCTGTGGGTGATCTTCACCCCGCAGCGGTCGCAGATCATGCCTTTGTATTTCATGCCCCGGTACTTGCCGCAGGAACATTCCCAGTCCTTTTCCGGACCGAAGATGCGCTCGCAGAACAGGCCGTCCTTTTCCGGGCGGTAGGTGCGGTAGTTGATGGTCTCGGGTTTTTTCACCTCGCCGAAGGACCAGCTACGGATGTCGTGCGGCCGGGCAAGGCTGATTTTCACCGAGGCGTAATCGTTTATACGGTCGTATGTAGTTTCGCCGACACTCACTGTGCACTCTCCTTGTGGTTAGGAGGTAGTTGTCAGTTTTCTGTTTTTAAGAATTCGTTTTCGGTTTCTGTAGGGTGGGTGCTCGCACCCACGCGGTCGTTTCCATCGAGTCAGAGCGTGCGTGCAAGCACGCACCCTACGTTTATTTCCAAATCTCTAAACCCGCGCTTTTTCCAATTGCATGTTAAGCGCCAGGCCTCGGATTTCGTTCGTCAATACGTCGAAGCTGGCCGGGGTGCCGGCCTCGAGCGTGTTTTCGCCCTTGACCATGGCTTCGTAGATTTTTGTGCGGCCTTCCACGTCGTCGCTCTTGACGGTCAAAAGTTCCTGAAGGATATAGGCCGCTCCGTAGGCCTCCAGGGCCCAGACTTCCATTTCGCCGAAGCGTTGGCCGCCGAACCGGGCCTTGCCGCCCAGGGGCTGTTGGGTAATCAGCGAGTACGGGCCGGTGGATCGGGCATGGACCTTGTCGTCGACCAGGTGGTGCAATTTCATCATATAGATTTGGCCCACGGTCGATAGCTGCTCGAATTGTTCGCCGGTCCGGCCGTCGTAGAGTTGGGCCTTGCCGGTTTCGGGCAGCCCGGCTTCATGCAGGCAATTTCGGATGGCGGCTTCGTCCGCGCCGTCGAAAATCGGAGTGACGGCCTGGAAACCCAGGGCGGCGGCGGCCCAGCCAAGATGCGTTTCAAGAATCTGCCCCACGTTCATACGGCTGGGAACGCCCAGCGGATTGAGCATGATTTGCACCGGCGTGCCGTCGGCCATGAAAGGCATGTCTTCCTTGGGCAGGATTTTGGCGATCACGCCTTTGTTTCCGTGCCGTCCGGCCATTTTATCGCCCACCGAAATCACGCGCTTCGCGGCGATGTAGACCTTGACCATCTGCAACACGCCGGAGCGCAGCTCATCGCCGCGTTTCATGGAATTAAGTTGCCGGTCGCGGGCGTCGATGGCGGTCTCCACGGCGGGCCAGTAGGTCTTGTGGATTTTTTCCACCTCGGCCCTGCGCTGCGGGCTGCGCACGTCCAACGAGTCGATGTTGAATTGGTGCGCCTGTTCGGCCACGTAGCGGTGTTCCTGCCCTTCGACCAGGTGGTTGCCTTCCTCGTCGGTGAGCTTTTTCTTGATGACTTCCTCGATCTGACCGACCAATTCGCCGAAGGCGGCGGCGATGCGGGCGTTGCCTTGGGCTTCGGCCTCTTTCAGGTCGGTCTCGAATTTTTTCCGTTCATCTTCATTGAGGCTCATGCGGCGCGAGAATTTTTGCGTGGATATGACGATGCCTTCCACGCCTGAGGGGACTTCCAGCGAGTCGTTTTTCACGTCTTCGCCCGCCCGGCCGAATATGGCGTGCAGCAGTTTTTCCTCGGGCGTGAGTTCGGTCTTCGACTTGGGCGAAACCTTGCCCACCAGGATGTCGCCCGGCCAAACGAACGTGCCCACGCGCACGATGCCGTTTTCGTCCAGGTTGCGAAGTTGTTTTTCGCTGACGTTGGGGATATCGCGGGTGAACTCCTCGCGCCCCAGCTTGGTTTCGCGGATTTCAATGTCGAACTCCTCGATGTGGATCGAGGTGTAGACGTCGTTTTCCACGAGATCTTCGCTGATGATGATGGCGTCCTCGAAGTTGAATCCGTCCCAGGCCATGAAGGCCACCAGGGCGTTTCGGCCCAGGGCCAGTTCGCCCTTGTACGTGCCCGCCCCGTCGGCCAGGACCTGGCCTTTTTCAATTTTGTCGCCCACGGCGACGATGGGTTTTTGATTCTGGCAGGTGCGCTCGTTAAGGCCCACGAACTTGCGGAGCTTGTACACGTCCGGGCCGATCTCAATGTGATCGGCATCGACCTTGGTGACCACGCCCTTGCGCAAGGCGCGGACGATCATGCTCGAATTTTGGGCGGCCTCGATTTCCAACCCGGTGGCCACCAGCGGAGGCTCGGTTATCAGCAAAGGCACGGCCTGGCGCTGCATGTTGGAGCCCATCAATGCCCGGTTGGCGTCGTCGTGCTCCAAAAACGGAATCAGGCCCGCCGATACGCCCACCATTTGCGACGGGGCCACGTCGATATATTGCACCTGATCGACCGGAATGAGATGGAAGTCGCCGTGGTGCCGGGCTACGATGGTCTCGCCGGCCAGCCGGCCGTTTTCGATCTTGGCGTCGGCCGGGGCCAGAATCGCCTCGTGCTCCTGGTCCGCGCGAAGCCATTCGATCTGGTCGGTCAATTGGCCCTTGGCGACTTTCTGATAAGGGGTGACCAGGAACCCGTAATCGTCCACTCCGGCGTAGATGGCCAAAGAGGAGATCAGCCCGATGTTGGTGCCTTCCGGGGTTTCGATGGGGCAGATGCGTCCGTAGTGGGAGATGTGCACGTCGCGGACCTCGAACCCGGCGCGTTTGCGGTTCAATCCGCCGGGGCCCAGGGCCGACAGGCGCCGCTCGTGGGTGAGCATGGAAAGGGGGTTGGTCTGATCCACCACCTGCGATAGTTCGCCGCGCCCGAAGAAATACTCGATGGCCGCCGAAATGCTCTTGGGATTGACCAGTGTGCGGGGAGTCATGTCGGCGATGTCTTTGAGGCTCATCCGCTCCTGCACGGTGCGGCGGAGTTTCAAAAATCCCTTGCGCAATTCGTCGCAGGCCAACTCCTCGATGGTCCGCAGGCGGCGGTTGCCCAAGTGGTCGATGTCGTCGATTTCCACGTCCGCGTCGCCGTTGCGGAGTTTCATCAGATATTTGATGGCCGCGATCAGATCGTCGGGGCGCAGCGTCATTTCGGATTCGGGAATGTTGAGCTTTAGTTTGCGATTGATGCGGAAGCGTCCCACCCGTCCCAGGCGATAGCGATTGGTGTCGTAAAATTTTTCGTGGAACAGGGCCTTGGCTTTTTCCAACTGCGGGGGATTGCCGGGACGCAAGCGCTGGTAGATTCGCAACAGGGCTTCTTGGTGGCTGGCCGTGGCGTCGTCGGCCAGTGCGTTTAAGAGCAAGGGGTTTTTGGGGTCGTCCATGACCTCGATGCTCGTCAAACCGGAGGTGCAAATCGCTTCGGCGGCGTTTTTGCTGATTTTCTGCCCGCACTCGACAAGGATTTCGCCCGCCCTGGGGCTGTCGTGGGGATAAACCACGTCGCCGACGGCCAGTTTGCCCTCGATTTTAATAACGCTGCGGCCATCGACGATCTTTTCAGTTTGGGTCGGATAAAAGGCCTTTAGCAGATTGGCGTCGTCGGAGTATTTCGGATCCATCGCCCGAATCAGGGTCATGATCGAGAACTTGCCGCTCTGGTCGATCCTGACGACCAGGCTTTCCTTGCGGGTGACGTTCAGTTCGATCCAACTGCCGCGTTCGGGAATGATGCGGCAGGAATGCATGCGGCGTTCGCCGGTGGCTTCCATATCGGCGACGAAGTCGATGCCCGGGCTGCGGTGCAATTGGTTAACCACCACGCGTTCGGCCCCGTTGATGATGAATTCGCCGCCGCCGAGCATGATTGGTATGTCACCCAGGTAAACTTCTTCCTCGATGGGTTGTTCTTTTGTCAGGCGGAGCCAGACTTTAAAGGGCCTGCCGTAGGTGAGGCGTAACTGGCGGCATTCATCGGGCTCGTAGCGGGGTTTGCCCAGTTCGTAGCGGATGTATTCCAGGCGCAGGGTCTTGTCGTAGCTTTCGGTGGGGAAGATTTCCCGCAATACACCCTCGATCCCCTGATCTTTACGCTTTTGCCAGGGTACGTCGTGTTGCAGGAAAGCCTGGTAACTGAAAGTCTGAATTTGTGTCAGGTCCGGAATGAAGTGAGGGGCCCGGCGGCTGCCGAAGCGACGGATTTCCTTGGGTTGGAGACGTCGTTGGGCCATGGTCGCCATAATATCACCCTCCTGAAAGAAGTGGGATTTGAGTGCAAAAACACAAGGCCGACATAGAATTAACAAGGTGGGGATGAAAGCGCCGTTTTTCCGCCTCGGAATAATCCAATACGCGGAGAGCGGCGACATTGTTCGTATAATCGGGTAGGGTTTGTAGACTCCAAGCTCCGGCCGCGAGTTTCTGAATAAATTCAGGGGAACTCGGGCATGACAATTGGGCAAAACGGCGAAGTTCAACCATTACGCTAATCTGCTGGATTTCGATTGCGTCAAAGCCCACCCCACCACTGGCTGGGGAGGGACCGAAAAACAAAAGACGTCCCTTTGCTCGATTACTTTATCGATACGGTGCCGCCGGCTTCTTCCAGTTCCTTCTTGAGCTTCTCGGCGTCTTCTTTCGAGATCGCTTCCTTGATTTTGGCGGGCAAGCCCTCGACTAGATCCTTGGCTTCCTTCAGGCCCAGCGCTGTTGCTGCGCGGACGACCTTGATCACGCCGATCTTTTTCTCGCCGAAACCTTCCAAAATTACGTCGAATTCGGTTTTTTCCGCGGCCTTGGCCGGTCCGCCTTCTCCGGCGGCAGGGGCCGCCATCATTACCGCCCCGCCGGCCACGGGCTTGATGCCGTGGACCTCGGACAAATAGTCGCTTAGTTCCTTGGCCTGTTTGAGGTTTAATTCCACGATCTTCTCGCCCAACTCCAGGGTCAATGCGGAAAACTGGCGGGTTGCTTGATCTGTCGCCATGACAATCTCGGTCCTTTCTCACCTTGGCGTCGCGAACACGGTGCTGCGGGCAACCGGCCCCGACACGTTACTATTATCTGGTTGGTTATTATTTATGTTTCCGGGAACGTACCCGGAGTTTTCATCGTTTATATTCTCGCGGCACAAGTGCCGCGGCTAAACTCACTGTCCACTGCCCACTTTTTCTCCTCACTATTCGCTTTTTTGTTCGATCTGGCTTGCCAATGCCCCGCCGATGCTCTCCAACTGGCTGACCAAATTCGCGCCCGGGCTGAGGATCTGGCCCGAAAGAATCGACAACTGTTCCAAGCGGCTGGGCCATTTGGCGACTTGTGCCACCTGATCGGCCGTGATTCGTTCGCCCTCCATCGCGCCGCAGCGGGCCTCGAAGGGCTTATTTTTTTCGTCTTTTGCCAGCCGGGAAATTTCCTTGGCCAGGCTGACGATATCCTCGCTGCCCCAGCATATCGCCGAAGTGCCGGTCAGTCCTTGGAACATGGGCTCCAACGGCGTGCCTGCCGTCGCCCGGGCGGCCAGGCTGTTTTTGACCACGATTACATGCACGTTTTTGCCGGCCAATTCCCCGCGCAAGCGGTTGTTGGCGTTGGCCGACAGTCCGACCATGTTAACCAGCAGGGCGTCGTTGACGTTTTTCAGACGTCCGCGAAGGTTTTCTGTAATCAGATTCTTTACATACTTACTCATACTTGATCCTTTACGCCGCTTGGATTCGCACGCTGGGGCTCATGGTGGCGCTGAGGGCTATGGTTTTGATGTATTGTCCCTTGACTGCGGCCGGTTTTAGATTGACCACGAAATTGATGAAGGCGGATACGTTTTCGGCCAGTTTTTCGGCGTCGAAGCTTAACTTTCCCACGAGGGCATGGATGTTTCCGCCGGCATCGTTGCGGAACTCGACCTTGCCGGCTTTATATTCCTTGACGACTTTTCCCACGTCCGGCGAAACGGTTCCGGCGCGAGGCGAGGGCATAAGCCCGCGAGGACCCAAGACCTTGCCCAGCGGTCCGACCACGCCCATCATGTCCGGCGCGGCGATGCACACGTCGAAATCGGTCCAGCCGCCCTTGATTTTTTCGGCCATTTCCGGCCCGCCGATTTCATCCGCCCCGGCCGCCTTGGCTTCATCGACCTTGTCGCCCTTGGCGAAAACAATCACCCTTAGCGACTTGCCGATGCCGTTGGGCAGCACGATCGAACCGCGGACCATCTGGTCGGCCTGCTTGGGATCGATGCCCAGGCGGATGACGATCTCCACGGTCTGATCGAATTTTGTTGTATTGTAGGTTTTTAGCAATTGCACGGCTTCTTTCAGGGGCAGGGGTTTCTTGCCCGGCGATTTTTCCAGCATTGCCGCCATGCGTTTGGGTTGTTTAGTCTTGGGCATTTTTAACTCTCCACTTCCAGGCCCATGCTGCGGGCCGTGCCCAGCACGATGTTGCGGGCGTGTTCGATGTCCCGGGCGTTTAAATCGGCCATTTTCGTGCGGCAAATATCATCGACCTGGGCTATAGTCACCTTGCCGACTTTTTCCTTGTTGGGCACGCCGGAGCCTTTTGCAATGCCGGCCACCTTTTTCAGCAATGCGGCGGCGGGAGGGCTTTTGGTGACAAATTCGAATGTCCTGTCGTTGTATACTCTTACCACCACCGGGATGGGCATGCCCCCGGCGTCTTTGGTCCGTTCGTTAAACTGCTGAACGAATTGGCCCAGGTTGATGCCGAAACGTCCCAACGACGTGCCGACCGGCGGGGCCGGCGTTGCCTGACCGCCCGGGACCTGGAATTTCACTTCACCGACTAGTTGCTTGGCCATGATTTAAACCGTCGTCAAAAAATTCTATTTTATACGCGACCGACCAACCTTTGGTTGGTGCCCGTCGCGGCTTTATATTTGATATCCTCCCGGCACAAGTGCCGGGGCTAAACTTTCTGTCCACTGCACACTGTCCACTGCACACTCTTACAATGCTTCGATCTGCCAATACTCCAAGGTGTCGGGCGTGCTGCGGCCGAAAATATTGATCATTACGGTCACCTGGCCGTTGGTCTGGTCGATGCTTTCCACTTCGCCTTCGAAGTTTTCGAAGGTGCCTTCCTTGATTTTGACCCGTTCGCCCTCGCTGAAGCCGATTTTTAGTTTGGGGGCTTTTTCGCTCTTTTCCTCGGCCTTGGCCACGATGCGCTCGACTTCGTGGGGCAGCATGACCGAAGGCCGGCCGGCGGCCCCGGTAAAATCGCCGATGCCCGGGGTCTCGCGGACCAAAAACCAGGTGTCGTCGTTGATTTCCATGTGTACGACCAGATAGCCCGGGTAGAGCTTTCGTTTAATAACCCGTTTTTTTCCGCCCTTGAATTCCGTCACTTTCTCGGTGGGAACGATCACGTCGCCGAAATAACGGTCCAGCCCGGCGATGGCCACGCGGCGGAGCAGTCCTTCGCGGATGGATTCCTCGCGGTTGCTTTGCACCTTGAGGATATACCATTCCATTTTATCCGATTTTGGTTCCTGGGGTTTGATTACCGGCGGCGCGACTTCGGCGGCGGGCGCGGTTTGGGCTGATTCCGCGGCCGGAGTTACAGCCGAAACGGAGAACGGCTCAATCGGTTCAGCTTGTTGCGGTCCCTCAGTCGGAGTTTCGGCCGATGGAATCCACAATTCGCCGCCCTCAGGCG
>JBEKIK010000051.1:0-7976 GCA_050011795.1 Thermoguttaceae bacterium
GGACCACGGCCGCAGCCGCGCGCAGGTCTTCCAGCCGGCCGTTGGTGCACGAACCGATAAACACCTGATCGACTTTGATCGCGGTGATCGGCGTGCCGGGTTTTAGGCCCATGTATTCCAGAGCTTTTACTACGCCTTTTTGTTCAGTCGGATCGGCGAAATCAGCCGGATCGGGGACCCTGCCGCCGATGTCGGTCACTTGTCCGGGATTGGTTCCCCAGGTTACCTGCGGCTGAATGTCGCCCGCGAGGAAGGTTTCCAGGCGATCGAACTTTGCCCCCGGATCGCCGGGCAATTTCTCCCATTGCGCCACGGCCGCGTCGAAATCCTTGGGTGCGAACTGCCGGCCGCGTAGATAATTGAATGTGGTTTGATCGGGCGCGATCAGCCCTGCCCTGGCCCCGGCCTCGATCGACATGTTGCAGACGGTCATTCGCTCTTCCATTGTCAAGGCGCGCACGGCCTCGCCGGTGTATTCGATGCAATAACCCATCCCGCCGCTAGCTGAAATTCGGCCGATAATGTAGAGGATGATATCCTTGGCGGTCACGCCGAATGGCAATCGGCCGTCAACGCGGATTTCCATCGTCTTGGGCTTGTGCTGCAATAGGGTTTGAGTAGCCAGCACGTGCTCGACTTCGCTGGTGCCGATGCCGAATGCCAAGGCCCCAAGCGCGCCGTGCGTGGCGGTGTGGCTGTCGCCGCATACGATGGTCATGCCCGGCTGGGTGTAGCCCAACTCAGGTCCGATCACGTGCACAATGCCCTGGTGTTTGTCGTTAAGATCATAAAAACGGATGCCAAACTCCAGGCAATTCGCCCGCAGGGTATCGATTTGCTGTTTTGAAATCCGATCGACGATGGGCAAGGAGCGATCGGTGGTGGGCACGTTGTGATCGGCGGTGGCGATGGTCCGCTCCGGCCGCCGAACTTTGCGCCCCGCCAGGCGCAGACTTTCGAACGCCTGGGGACTGGTCACCTCGTGAACCAGTTGCAGGTCGATGTATAGAATCGTTTGTTTCCCCGGCTCGGCATGGACTACATGGTTGTCCCAGATTTTTTCGAACATCGTCCGGGGTTTGGCGGATTGGGGCATATATTAGGGTATAGGTTATAGGAAATAGGATATAGGTTATAGGGATTGGGGTATCGGAAAATTTAACCGTTTAGCCGCGGCACTTGTGCCGCGTGCAGACCAAGCATTACATAGAGACTCATTATACTACACTTTGGTTCGCACAATAAGACAATAAGAACTGGCCGATCTGGCCGAACGGATTATTAAACGAATAAAAAGATGGTAAGTAGGTTATGTTAAAGCATAACCTACATGTTGGCCGGTCTCCTGCCTAATGCCTCCAGCCTAAAGCCTATAGCCCATATTTTACGCTGCTTTCCAACGGACGGCTTTGGCGGCCCATTGCTCGATTTCGCGTGTACACGCCGATCGCACTGTTTTTTTACCCCCCGGCAGCATCTGTTCCACGAAAATTCGCGAATGAGGATGCAACAATCGAGGAACGAAGTACCACACCCGACTGAGTCGATCGGTTTCGGCCTGTGGAGAAACGATCAGCAGATTGACTTGCCCCAGGTCGTTGGCTGCTCGGGCAAGGCTTCTAAGCGGATCGCCCGGGATAAGTTTTATTTTTGCCCGGCTGCGTGTTAATACGCGATGGGCGGCTATCAAGGACAATCCCGGAGCGTTGGTTTGGCCGCGGTCTTCGAAATTGTCCATGCCTATGTATTGGATATCAGATCTGGGAGTGAAGCGAGCGGCTGCATCGATCATGCGTAATGCCCGATGGCCATCGGCGATACCCAATTCCAAGATGCGACAGGCCTTTTTTTGCACAATCGCCCTGTAGATTACTCGATCGGAAGCCGGCTTGGATAAATATGAAAGATAGAAAATCTTCCAGCGGCTGGTTGGTTGCAATTTAACCCTCCCTGGAAATAGCGTCCATCAGTTTTGGATAATTATTCTTAGATAATTTTCGACAGCGCAACGAGCCTTAATTCAGCCTAAATAAAGTGTCGATGCTGGAAGAGTGGAAAGGCTGAATAATCTCGAACTATAAGTAATAAATCATCCAGATTGCCATTTAGAATATCTTGCACATAAATACTTATGGGGGGGATTGATTGCTATTAATATGCTACTTCTTAATAGTAGATAGGATCCCATATCGAGGGTGATTCGTTGCGTGAATACTTGTTTCTTTAGTCGATCGAATTTACAATCATTAGAAAACAAGGATCGAAAGCGTGGCACTATCTGAAATCGACCGCAATCTGCTAGAGCGCTGCCTGCAACAAAAACCCAGGGCATGGGAAGATTTTGTCGATCGTTTCATGGGACTGATGATTCATGTGGTTAACCATACCGCTCAGTCTCGGGGTATGCAGTTGAGTCCTGAAGACCGTGACGATCTGTGCGCAAGTATTTTTTTGGTGATAGTTGACAACGATTTAGCTGTTTTACGCAATTTTCGCCGTCAATGCAGTTTAGCTACATATTTAACGGTGGTTACACGGCGCATTGTTGTCCGCGAATTGCAAGCCCGTAAACCCGTGGAGCAGCAAAGCGACCAGTCCAAGGAGATTTACGCCCTTTCTTCGAATTATCCCTACCCCAGCGTCGAACAGCGCGTAAGCGACCAGGAAGAGATTGCCCGCATGTTAAATACTTTAAACGGCATCGAGGCCGAGGTGGTGCGGATGTTTCATCTGGAGGGTAAAAGCTACCAGGAGATCAGTATGCAGATCGGCATGGCCGAGAACAGCATCGGGCCGATTCTCAGCCGCGCCCGCGACAAGCTTCGCCACGCCGGGGCTAATCTCACGTAAAAAGCGCCGGTTGGGTGCCATGCCCACGCTCGCGTGGGCATGATGAATTCCGTCGACTCACCGGCAACAATTTGGGAAAGAGGCGCTATTGGCCGCATTCCCTATGCCATGCTTCACGATCCGCGGCCAGGCGGCTTGCAACGCGAACGGCTTCGATCATGCTGCCGGTTTCAGCGCGGCGTTTCCAGGCGATGTCGAAGGCCGTGCCGTGTGCCACGCTGGTGCGGATGATCGGCAGCCCCAAAGTAACGTTTACGGCCCGGTGCATACCCAATAATTTCAAGGCAATGTGCCCCTGGTCGTGGAACATGGCTACTATGGCGTCGTAATGTCCGTCGCGCGCCCGAAGCATAAGGGTGTCGGCGGGCAGCGGGCCTTCGATTTGCAGGCCCTCGCTTATGCCGCGCTGGACCGCCGGCCGAATGATCGTACGTTCTTCGTCGCCGAATAAACCGCCTTCGCCGGCATGTGGATTCAGCGCGCAAACCCCGATTCGCGGCCGATTTTCCCCCGGGAACTGTTTTTCGCCTTTACGCGCGCGGCTCTGATTCGCCTGTGGAATCTTTCCGGCGCCGGCCGGACGCATCAATCTGGACATAAAGCAATCGGCCAGTCGGGCTTTGGCCAAAATTGCCTCCGGCGTGAGCATGTCGATCGCTCTGCGCAGAGCGGTATGTAAAGTTACGTGAACCACGGTCAAACCGTAGGGCGCCAAAACGTCATCTCCCGGCCCCATGTAGAGCATCATGGCAAAATCGTCGACGCCGCATAGATGGGCGAGCAATTCGGTGTGGCCCGGGTAGTTGTGACCGGCTCGATGCAACGCCTCTTTTTGCAAAGGTGCGGTGGTGATGGCATCCACCTTGCCGTCCAGGGCCAAGCGCGCGGCCAATATCACGGCGTCGAAGGCGGCCTGGCCCGCCCGGGCGTCGAGCGTGCCCGGGGCCACGTCGAGAACGTCGGACGAGCCGCAAACAAGGCATGGAATCACCTCGGGCGAAGGCCGAGCCGCATCCGGCGAATCGATTTCCTCCACCACCACGCCGCGCTGCCAAAGCCTAACCGCCCGGCGAAGAATTTCCGGATTTCCCACCACCAGCGGC
Organism: Thermoguttaceae bacterium; assembly: GCA_050011795.1. GTDB lineage: Bacteria > Planctomycetota > Planctomycetia > Pirellulales > Thermoguttaceae > JBEKIK01. Next base: position 3,954 of record JBEKIK010000051.1, read on the forward strand.
CGGCACCATTCGTGCACCACGGTTTCGGTCCAGGCCCCCACGATAATTTCCGGTCCGATCCCGGCCGGATCGCCCATCGTCAATGCAATTAAAGGTCGTTGCTCGTTCATGGCATCTCATTGTACGCCTTGTCGGCGCTGCGGCTAAGGGGAGGTTGTAACGAAATTGCGGATATCTTATGGTAATCGGTTATGAAGGCATGTGTCCAACGAGTCAGCCGAGCCAAAGTCACTATCGCCGGGGAGGTTTGCGGCGAAATCGGAAAAGGAATGCTCGTGCTGCTGGGCGTGGCTGCCGGCGACGATGAGTCCGACGCCCGCCAACTGGCCGATAAAATCGCCGGGCTGAGGATTTTCGAAGATCCGCGGGAAAAAATGAACCTCTCGCTCAGGGATGTCGATGGGGCGATGTTGGTGGTAAGCCAGTTCACGCTCCTGGGCGACTGCCGCAAAGGGCGCCGCCCCAGTTTCGACTCCGCCGCCGCTCTGGAAACGGCCGAAATACTCTACGAGAAATTCGTCGCCTTTGTCAGAACTCAAGGCTTGCCCGTGGCCACCGGCCGATTTCGCGAGCACATGGAAGTGGAACTCACAAACGACGGACCGGTAACGCTGCTTCTGGATACCCGTCAAGAAAAATAGCACTTCATTGACGGCGGCATTTCTATTCCAGCGGGAATTGGCATCTATCGCCAAGGCCAAGTTTTCGGTTGCGACGTGGATTGAGGCGCCTTCGAAGACTGGTTGCCGCCGACGGTTTGAGCGCCCGGCAGATCGGCCATCAGTCCTTGATATTTTTGCATCAATTTTGGTCCCTGGAAAATAACTAAAGTAAGAACCGCCAACTTGGTAAAAGTTGTGACGTTCGCCCATCGCTTGTGTCCGTATAATTTCAAGGCCGTGCCAAAGGAACTTTTAAAATGTAATCCGTGCGCCCACTCGATACTCCAAATTTCATCGAGAATCAGATGCGACATGTATCCCAAGACCACTGCTCCTGCCTTGTATAATCGCAAGTTGGTATCGCCGGAGGCCAAGAGGTAGCCTATTTCGCCGAAGATGGCCGCGGCTGGTAAACTGTGGAACATGCCGCGATGAACGGTAAAGCGCTGTAACAACCAGGCTCCGCCGAAACGAATCAATAAATATAGTGCGGCCCCGATCAGGATTATCATCTCGTGCGATAATCCCATCTGCTGTAAATGATGAGTCAGCATGACGGGCACGACCGCGGCGGCAAAGGCCATGCTTTCGTGAAGCGGTCGGCCGGGACCGGAGTCCAAGTCGGGCAACATTCCCGATACCCCGCACAATCCGCCCGCCAAAATGCAACTGGGGATCGGCACATCGTAAAGAAAATAGGCTGCCGTCCCGTAACCGGCCCCAAGAATACTGCTGAAAGTAATGTGTGTCTTGAAACCGGCCATGATTAGAGATTGGGGATTAGAGATTAGGGATTAGAAGTTTTTTGTTTTATTTAGCACCCGGTGAACACACCGGGGGTTTTGACAACGGCCCCGTGCCGCGCTAGAGAACAAAGTTTAGCCCGGACAATTCTGTCCGGTGTGGTGCTCTTGTGTGGGAGTTTTAGCGAAAATGGGAATTTGGGCCAAGAGCAAATAGATGGCATCGGCACGGTTCGCTTTCTTGTTTATAATCCGGATCCTTTCTATTTCATCAGAGTTCACTCTGTTCCCTGGCCCCTTATCCCTCCCCCCTAGCCCCTAGTCCCTAGTCCCTCGTAACAAACCGCCCTGGACATTATTGCGGGTTTTGAGTACCTTCCGCCCCTTCGATCGCTTATCTTACTTTAGCCGGAGAGACTGATGGCTTCGGTTGGCGCGGCGCAAACGCCGTCGTTGGGCTCAATAGCCCGGCTCCAAGACCTGATTTTGCCCGTGGGGATCATTACCAGCGTGCTGGTAATCATGATCCCCTTGCCGCCGGCGTTGATGGACGTGTTGTTGTCCTCGAACATCACCATTGCCGTGCTTGTGCTATTGACGACTGTTTTTGTCCGCACTCCGCTGGAATTCAATATATTCCCTTCGCTGCTGTTGGCCACCACGCTGTTCCGCCTGGTTTTGAACGTGGCCACCACGCGACTGATCCTCACCCATGCCGGGACCGACGGCTTGTGGGCGGCCGGCGGAGTGGTAAAAGCCTTCGGCGAGTTCGTGGCCGGCGATAAGATCGTGGTCGGGTTGATTATCTTTGCCATTATCGTGGTGATCCAATTCGTGGTCATTACCAAGGGTGCCACGCGAATTTCCGAAGTGGCGGCCCGATTCGCCTTGGACGGCATGCCGGGCAGGCAGATGGCCATCGACGCCGATCTGAACGCCGGAACCATCGACGAGCGCGAAGCCCAGCGCCGCCGCCTGGAAATTACCCGCCAGGCCGACTTCTTCGGGGCCATGGACGGGGCCAGCAAGTTCGTGCGCGGCGATGCCGTCGCAGGCATTGTGATCACGCTGATCAATATCGTGGGCGGATTGTTCATCGGCATGATCGAATCGGGCATGAGCTTCACACAGGCCGCCGATATTTTCACCAAACTGACCATCGGCGACGGCCTGGTCACGCAGGTCCCGGCATTTTTGATCTCCTTGGCCGCGGGTCTGCTGGTCACGCGCAGCAGCCAGGATTCCGACCTGCCCGCCGATTTCATCAAGCAATTATTTTCCCGTCCGCAGGCCCTGGCCGTGGCCGGGGGATTCTTGGGAGTGCTCATGTTCACTCATCTGCCGCATCTTCCATTGCTGGTCATCGGAGGGGCTTGCGTGGGATTGGCGCTTACTATCACGCGGCGCGAGAACCGGGCAGCCGCCGCGGTTAAGGCCAAAAAACAGGCCGACGCGGCCAAACATCCCGAGGAACGAGTGGAAGATTTCCTGGCCGTCGATCCCATGGAGGTCGAAATCGGCGTGGGCCTGATCCGCCTGGCCGATCCCAAACGCGGCGGCGATCTGCTGGAACGAATCCAACGCGTCCGCCAGAACGTGGCCGCCGACATCGGCGTTATCCTGCCCAAGGTCCGCATCCGCGACAACATGCGCCTGGAGCAGAATCAGTACCGAATCAAAATCGCCGACATGGTCGTGGCCGAAGGAATAGTGTATCCGGGCATGTATCTGGCCATCGACTCGCGCATGACGACCGGGAAGATCCACGGCATAGCCGCCAAGGATCCGGCCTTCGGCACGCCGGCGGTGTGGATCGACGCAGGCGCGCGCGAGCAGGCCGAAATGTACGGTTACACCGTGGTCGAGCCGGGCAGCGTTATTGCCACGCATTTGACCGAAACGGTGCGGAAAAACGCCGACGAAATACTCACCCGCGACGCCGCCAAACACCTCATCGACGAATTGAAACGCACTTCGCCCGCGGTGGTCGAAGAACTGATTCCCGGCGTAATGAAACTGGCCGAAGTGCAACAGGTCCTGCAAATGCTGTTGCGCGAGTCGGTGCCCATTCGGCAGTTGGGGCCGATCCTGGAAGTCCTCGGCGATTATGCCCACCGCACCAAAGACCCCATCCTATTGACCGAATACGTCCGCCACCGCCTGGCCCGGACGATCTGCACCCGCTATCGCGACAAAGACCACCGCTTGTACGTAATCACGCTCGATCCGGCGTTGGAAGATCGGATCCGCTCGGGTTTCGATCACAACGAGCAGGGAATGTTCATCCGCATGTCGCCGCAAGCGGTCGAGGCGATTTGCCGCATGATTTCGGCCGAGGCGGAGAAACTCGTCACGGCGGGCCATCCGCCCATCGTGCTCGTCAGTCCGCAAATCCGCGCAGTCTTGAAACAGATGACCGCGCCGCACGTCCCGCAGTTAGTCGTGCTGAGTTACAACGAAATCACGCGAGATACGAAAATCGATTCACTGGCAATGGTTACCGAGGGCCGTTAAATTCCATAAAGCCGCGACCGTCGGTCGCGGTTTGTGAAACGACGAAGACAAAAAACGCGACCAATGGTCGCAGCTTTACAATTATTTTCAATAACCGATTTCCC
>JBEKIK010000051.1:8000-11573 GCA_050011795.1 Thermoguttaceae bacterium
TCCCAATCCCTAATTCCCAATCCCTGATCCCTATCATGGAACTCCGAACCTATCGAGCCTCTACGATGAGCGAGGCGTTGGCGCTTGTTCGTCGAGAATTGGGCCCCGACGCGGCGGTGCTGCACACCCGCGAAGTGCAAAAAAAACGATTATTCGGCCTGTTTTCCGGCAGGCGGATGATCGAGGTCACGGCATCGCGGGGTGTGAACGTTCCCAGTCGCCTGACCACGAATAAGCCCCCTCAATCGGCATCATCGGCGAATAAGGCGAATAATTCGACATCGCCGGCATACGCCAAGCCGCGGCCCGCCACGCCATCGGCTCTTTTACACTCACCCCAACATCAGCCGGTCATTCCCTACGGGGTGCAAGAGCAAATTGCCGACTTGCGGACGATGGTCAAGGAACTTTGCCGTCGCACCAAAAGCAACCCGATCGGCGATTTGCCGGAAGAACTTTTTACGCTGTTCACCAAGCTGATTGACGCGGACGTGGGCGAGGACTTGGCCCAGGAACTGGTGGAACGCTTGCGCCGCGAATCCCGGGGCAAACTGGGCGATCCGATGATGCTCCAAGCCCGGATCGCGAGGATGATCGAAGCCGACATCAGCGCGTCGGGCCCGATTGCCATTACCCCCGGCCGATGCCGCGTGGCGGCCTTGGTGGGACCCACGGGCGTGGGCAAAACCACCACCATTGCCAAGCTGGCGGCCAATTTCCGCCTGAAAGACAAACGCCGCGTGGGCCTGATTACGGTCGACACTTACCGCATCGCCGCCGTCGAGCAGTTGCGCACTTACGCGAACATCATCGACTTGCCCATGCAGGTCGTATCCACGCCCAAGGAAATGCACGAGGCGGTCCGTCAAATGGCCGGCTTGGACCTGGTGCTGATCGACACCGCCGGACGCAGCCCCAAAGATGAAATCCGCTTGCAGGAACTGAAGGCCTTTATCAGCGAAGCCTCGGCCGACGAGGTGCACCTGGTCCTTAGCAGCGTGGCCGCGTCGCGCACCCTGGAACAGACGGCCGAACGCTTCGCCGCGGTCGGCACTACCGCACTCATAATTAGCAAACTCGACGAAGCCAACGGCCTGGGGAACTTGCTGCCGGTGTTGCGCTTAAGCCGCATGCCGGTAAGTTATCTTACAAACGGTCAGAATGTGCCGGATGATATTGAAATAGCCGATTCGCCGCGATTGGCAAAATTGATTTTGGGACTGGAAAACGATAATCGATCCGGCAATCGGCAATGGCAATGTCAGATCGGCGGAAATGAACAATCCAACTCCATACTTCAATCATGACTGCTTTAATAGATGTAACTTTAATGACAAAAGGAGCTTAGAAACAGAAAAAAAAGTAAACTTCCCCCGGGCTTCGGCCGATAATGGGTGAGCATTATCGGTATCCGATGTGCTGTTAAACTAGAGCAAATATGTAAAGTTTAATAGCAACCCAGGAAGTACTCGTGGCACGAATTTATTGTGGAATCCTCGGCCTGCTGTCGTTCCTGACGACCCTGGCACGCGGCTGGATTCACGGCGGCGACACGGAATCGATTCTCTGGGCCGCCTGGCTTAACTTAATACTTTTCTGCATTATCGGACTTGTCATCGGCTGGATCGCCGGACGGATCATGGAACAAAGCGTCAGTGCCCGCCTGGCCGCCAAACTCTCCGAAAGGATGAGAGATGAAGGATAAAGGATGAAACAGGGGACATTCTTGTTAGTTTGGCGTGGGCAGTTTACTGCCCACCAATAGATAAGAATATACTGATTACTGAAAACTGATTACTGATAACTGATAACTCACTCGAGAAGAATCTTAACAAAGCCGTCGCTTAATATCAGCGCGTGATCATGGAGGATCGCATGGCAACTACTCTTGCCCCGGATGATGTCGAGCAACTGTGGATCGAATTCAAAAGGGACACGTCCAACCAGGAACTGCGCAACCGGCTGGTGGAAATCTTCCTCCCGCTGGTAAAATACAACGGCGAGCGGATTTGGGCCCGCCTGCCCGAAGGAGTCGAACTGGACGACCTGATCTCGGCCGGCGTGTTCGGATTGATGGATGCCATCGACGCCTTCGATCTTACCCGGGCCGTGAAATTCGAGACCTACTGCGTGCCGCGCATACGCGGGGCCATGCTCGACGAACTGCGGACCATGGACTGGGTGCCCCGCCTGGTCCGCTCCAAGGCCAGCAAACTCAACGAGGCCATGAAAACCCTGGAGGCCAAACTCGGCCGCCAGCCGACTGAAATCGAACTGGCCCAAACTTTGACCATATCCGTGCCAGAACTGGAAAAAATGATGCTTGACGCCAATGCCGTCAATCTCATCAGCCTGAATAAAAAATGGTACGAAACCGACAGCTACAAAGACGTCCGCGAGATCGACATCCTGGAAGACAAGAAGGGCGAGGACCCCACCCGGCGAATCCAAAAAAACGACCTCATGCGCCTGGTCACCAAGGGCCTGAACCGCAACGAACGCCTGATTATCATCCTCTACTATTACGAAGAACTGACCATGAAGGAGATCGGCGCCACGCTCGACCTATCCGAGAGCCGCGTGAGCCAGATGCATAGTTCCATAGTCCAGCGCCTGCAAGGCCAACTCGCCCGCCGCCGCCCGGAATTCGGGTCGTAATCAATAAAAAATCCCCCAGGGTGCCCGGCATGGCATTGGCGGGAGGGCAGGTGGAAATATGCCCCGCTCGGGCGTTGCCTGGAGGAATAGCAAACAGTGGTTAGTGGTTAGAATATTTGGCGAAACTGTAAACGGTTTTATTCTCATTTCTAGCGTGGTCGATTGGGTCTGTGAAATCGTTGTTTTGTGCTGGGGGCGGCTCTACTCTCCCAACGCTCGGTCAGGCGGCGTAATTGGACGTTTATATGCCGGGTGAAGTCCAGGTAAGCACGCAAGTCCACCCGCACCGGCACGTCCCAATGATCCCGGCCGATGCTTACAAAACTGAGCAGGTTTTGTTCGAGGTTATTCATTACCGCATTCCTTAACATCGTCTTCTAATTCCACTACGTTAGACATGCCCGGCGGGTTCGCGGTTCAGCATTTATAAAAAAGGTCTGCCGGATTAGCGATCGGCCCTTCAGCAAGACAGGGCTAAAATGCAGGAATAATTTAACATCAATATTCATCCTCTTTCGCCCATATCCCGCCTTCCATCCCTGTCCCCTATCCTCTATCCCCTATTTCCAATCCTCTATTCCCTAAACTCTAATCCCTAATCCCTAATCCCTAATCCCTATATAGATATTGTCCAGATTTCGGCAACCGCCTATAATCCCGCCGTTTTGAAAGGTTTTACTTTTTTAGCAAAATTTTATTACCGTTAGAACCCCCGGCAGTGAAAGCCCGTATAGTGGTGCAGGTAGTATTTACCAGGACGGTTTTTTAAACCGTCTGATATAATCGGGAAGGACGGTTTTTAAGCCGTCTTACTTAAACTTGTCGGATTTGTTTGTTTTTTTCGCTTGGCTTTTTGACTGCGGCGAGACAAAATAGGAGTAAGCGCCAGATCGCGCACAACAGATACAAATCCCT
>JBEKIK010000052.1:0-7971 GCA_050011795.1 Thermoguttaceae bacterium
CCAACAAGCGCGGCCGGCTAGGGCGGTAAAGGTTAAGGCAACTGGCATCGTCGCCGGGCTTGACTCGCAAGGCATACACCGTGCACCCGGCAAATTGTTTTTCATCACCGTCGAAAAATCCCAATTCAGTTCGGCCCTTTGGAGTACCGAGATTTTGATAGATCGGCTGGTCGGATTCGGCCGCAAGACTGAATCCGCCATTGCCGCTTTCAAGTGCAGGAATTTGCCGCGCGGGATCAAGGCGAAATGCGCTCACGGCCACGATCAGAAAACAGGCGGCGGCCACTAGGGCCAGGGTCAGCGTGCTGCGGCCCGGATTCCGAGCGGCGTTGCGCAAGGCCATGCGCAAGAGATTTCCCCGCCCCACGGCCACAGCCGGCCCGGTGCGCCCGGATCGAAGCCGGATCCACATCAGCCCCAGCAAGCTGAGGAGCACGACGGCGCCTCCGCCGAAAAAAGCGGCCGCTTGATAATCTTCTTTCAGACCGCCCAGCAATAAAACCAAAACAGTTCCGGCCACCAAAAGGATCAAAACAAGTTCAGCCCAGCTTATCCAGGGCGACAGTTCAACTGTCGCCCCAACGCTTTTGACTTTTGGCCCAACGCCCTTGACTGTCGCCCCAACGAACTCGGCGGAACTTTGCCCTGCCAGCAGGCGGCGGGGTTCGATGCGTGTTATCCCGCGGACCGAAAAGGCAATGGCGGCCATGGCTATCAGGATTCCGCTTACAAATCCAATAATGAGACTGAGCGGCGTTATGTATAACCGCAAGAATGGCGTTACAATGGCGGCCAGCCACCAGGTGCGCAGGCCAAAGAGCATAAGGGCGGCATAACCGATGCCAAGTATCAAACCAAAAATACCTCCAACCAGTGCGATAATAAAACCTTCGCCTAAGAGTATTCGCCGCACTTGCCCGCGCTTGAGTCCCAGGGCCAATAAAATACCGATCTCACGGGCGCGCTGTTCCACGCCCAGGCGGAACAACAGCAGCACCAACATCACCGCGGCGGCAATGATGAAAAAACTAAACGCCAAAAACAGGACGTTAAAGGGCGTTGTGCCGGCAGCGGCAGCCAAGGCCTGGCGTTTGACGGGCTCGAACATCAGGCCGAATGCCGCGGGATCCAAGGCGGATAACTGTTTTTCTAAGTCTTCCAACGTTGTTCCAGTCGGCAGTCGAAGGCGCAGTGAAGTAGTGTGTCCGAAACGGCTTCCCCATAAGCGCCGGCCGGTTTGCAACGAAACGAACGCCTTTGGCGTGGAGCCGTGTTGGTTCCAGTATTTTTCGTCTTGGGCGCGGATCCGCCCGGCGTCGAAAGGGAATGGCGGATCCCAGTCGGACATGGTCGATTCGTCGGTCATGCCTTTGACCGCTGGGGTCAATGCGCGGTCGTCGGCCGCCCCGGCCAGTTGCACTACGGCAGCCAGGCGAAATGTTTTTGTAATTTCCTGTGTTTGTCCCTGGGCGCTTTCCTGTTGGAAATAGGTGACGGAGATTTGATCGCCGGGTTTGGCTTTCAAGTCGTCGGCCGCCCAGGAGTTCAGGGCGATTTCGTCATCTTTTAACGGCGGCAGGGGATTTCCGTCAATGGAAAGAAACGGCCCCAGCGGCGCATGGTCGGTGAAGTCGATGGCGGCAATCGTTGAATAAGGGATTTTCCGCCGGCCCTCACCGACGGGCACAATGCTCGGCATGGTCGGTTGGTCGGCAATGGTGTTGGCCAAGTAGGTAAAAGCAGGTTGGATGACAAGCCCTTTGGATTGCTTATGATTTAAGGCTTTTAGAATCTCCTTTTCGGCATCCGGTTCAAATATCATGCGGGCTGAAGTAATGTTGAAGTAGCCTGGCGGGGTCTTTTCGATGCCGAGTCCCAGATCGGTCAATCTCGGATTCAGCAGATTTTGCGCCTTGGAACCGGCGGCGGATGAGATTTCTTGCCCGCTGCTTGGCAGATGCACAAGAATGGCATTTGCCCGGCCGGGTTGATCGAGACGCTCTTGCAACCACTGTAGTGCGACATAGGCATTTAGCGGCACGTGCTGCGTGGGCCTTAGCCCGAAGCGTCCAAGTCCATCGGCGGGAATAACGCTCTTTACCGTGAGGCGGAAACTTTGCACGGTGTCGCGTTTTTGGCCCAAGGCGCTGTCGGCTGGAATAGCGTCCGGTCGGGGCAATCGCAGCATCACTTCATCGCCCAGTTTCACGGCAAGTTTTTCGGCCAAAGGGCGATTCAGCGCGATTTCCCGCACATCGAGCGAAGGCGCCGGCATCGGACCGGCGTCTAATTGCCAAAATCGCTTATCGCAGCCGATAAGCTGCACGCGATTTGCCCGCAGCGGCATTTGCGGAAGGGGATTTTCCATTGACGCCGAAAGGATGATGGCCGGGGCGGAAAATTCATCGGCCAACTGCGCGCGGAAAAAATGATCGGACAGAACCGCTTCGTCAATCCGGCCCAGCCGGTCCAGGGCCAAATAGCGCAGGCTGCCGCGCATCGAGTCGCCCACCAACAGAGCGCCGGTCAGAACCGCCGTGCCCACGGCCACACCACAGGCCACTGCAAAATTCATACGCCGGTGATGGAAAAAAGAAGCCAGGATCAGCCGCAGGATAGACATGGCTAGTAGGGGTTGGTGCGTTTTACGCACCCTACGATTATATTTTTCTGAGCGGTTCGGGAAGGGTGAAGCGCATTTGTTCTTCTTTGGCAACGCGGGATTCGATCGTGGCATTGAAACGTTCTTTCAGCAGCGCCACGCATCGGCGGACCACGGCGTCCGGTGCGCTTGCGCCGGCCGTGACGGCGATGGTTTCGCTGCCCGTGAACCAGGTTAAGTCGATGTCGTCAGGGCCGTCGATCAGGTGGGCGGGCGTGCCTTGCGACCGGGCCATTTCGGCCAAACGCTGACTGTTGGAACTATTGCAGCTTCCCACGACAATGACCATATCCGCCTCCCGGGCGAGCGTCCGCACCGCTTCCTGCCGATGCTGCGTGGCGTAACAGACGTCTTCCCGGGCAGGGCCGACAATGTGCGGGAATCGCTGCCGAAGCCGGCCGATGATGTTGGCGGCATCGTCGACCGACAAGGTGGTTTGAGTTAAGTAAGCTATTCTTGCGGTGTCGGGCAAATCGAGTCGATCGACGTCATCGAGCGATTGCACCAGCACGATCGATTGCGGGGCCTCGCCCAGGGTTCCCACTACCTCATCGTGGCCTGCATGGCCAATCAAAATGATAGTGTAGCCTTGACGGGCGAAACGAATGGCCTCGGCATGTACTTTGGTCACCAGTGGACACGTGGCATCGATGGTTATCAGGTTTTGCAAAGCGGCCTGGCGGCGAATTTCGGGCGGAACTCCGTGGGCAGAATAGAGCAAATGGGCGCCATGGGGGACTTGAGATAAATCATCCACGAAAACCACACCCTGCCTGCGAAAGTGCTCCACTACCCAGCGATTGTGTACGATTTCGTGATACACGTAAATTGGCGTACCAAAGGCCTGAATTGCCAGGTTCAGGCTTTCGACAGCCATATTCACACCGGCACAAAATCCGCGTGGAGCAGCCAGTATGATGTGCATGGTTTCCTCACTGGTCGGAAAATATCATAATAACAGGGGCCAGGGGCCAGGGGCTAGGGATTATGGATTAGAAATAAGGGATGGTCAGTTTACTGACCCATTGATAAGGGATTGGGGGATAGTTTGGGGTGGTCAGTTTACTGACCACCAACTGATGTTATGGAGCAGGGGACAGAAGAATGAAATTTTGATGTTTTCCCGCGATTTACAACTTTATGGACCTGAAGCACGGCCTGGCTCGCCGCTGAGCTTGCGGGAGGCGGAGCGATATTGCCGGGGATTGGCAAAAAGGCATTATGAGAACTTTACCGTGGCAAGCTGGTTGCTGCCCGGACGGCTGCGCCAGGATTTCTACAATGTCTATGCCTATTGCCGCTGGGCCGATGATTTGGCCGATGAAACGGGCGACGCAAAACGAAGTCTTGATTTGCTGGATTGGTGGGAAAGGCAGCTTGGCGATTGTTATCGCGGGCAGGGCGTGCACCCGGTTTTTATCGCCCTGGCCGAAACCGTCCGGAGATTTAAAATTCCCATCGATCCGTTTGCGGATTTGCTGGCGGCCTTCAGGCAGGATCAGCGTATAAGCCGTTATGAAACGATTGAGGGTGTATTGGAATACTGTCGCCGGTCGGCTAATCCGGTGGGCCATTTAGTGCTGTATTTGGGAAAATGTTATTCGATGGAGCGGGCCGCTTTGGCCGATTCGATCTGCACCGGACTGCAATTAGCCAACTTCTCTCAGGACGTCGCCGGTGACTGGGATCGGGGCCGGATTTATTTGCCGCAGGCCGATTGCCGCGGCTTTGGATATACCGAGGCGATGTTCGTCCGGCGCGAATGCAACGAGGCGTTTCGTGGGCTGATGAGAATGCAGGTAGATCGGGCGGAGGATTTTCTGCGTGCCGGATTGCCGCTGATAAACATGATGCCCCGGGAATTGAGACTTGACGTTTCACTCTTCATTCACGGGGGTCTGGCCGTTTTGCGGGCCATTCGCCGGCAGGATTACGATGTCTGGACCCGGCGTCCCAGGGTTTCTAAAATGGAAAAATTGCGGCTGTTTTTCGCTTGCTGGCGGTGGATCCATCGAGTATGAATTACGGGGTACGGAGTACGAAATAAATGAATCCGTCGGGCGATACCCTCCAGGCCAGTTATGCTTTTTGCCGGCGATTGAGCCGCCGGTCAGGCTCGAATTTCTACTTGGGCTTTTTGCTCTTGCCGCGGAAAAAACGGCGGGCAATGTATGCGCTTTACGCATTCATGCGCCATATCGACGACTTGGTCGACGCGGCGCCGGCGGACCGGGCTATTGAGCCTCGGGAGCAATTGCGCCGCTGGCGCGGCATGTTGGAAAATTCCTTGGCTGGCGGGAACGGTTTGCTTGCCGACGCGGGCCGGATATCCGCGAAAGCAGTTCCAAAGTCCGAGGTGACCGCCGTGCACTTGATGCCGGCCTTGGTCGATACAGTGAAAAAATATCACATCCCCGGAGACTGTCTATTCGCGGTTCTTGACGGCGTGGAAATGGATTTTGATCAGCGGCGTTACGAGACGTTCGAGCAACTCCGGCTGTATTGCCTGCGTGTTGCCTCGGCCGTGGGATTGGCGTGCATTCATATTTGGGGATTTCGCGGACAAGGGACGCCTGAAAGCGAGGCCGCGATCGAGGCCGCCCGTCAGGCGGGCATCGCCCTGCAACTGACCAATATCCTCCGCGATCTAAAGGCTGACGCCGACTCCGGCCGCGTCTACCTGCCCTTGGAAGATCTGCTCGCTTGCGGCTATTCGGAGGAAGAACTCAAATACAGAGTTGTCAACAAGGCTTTTTACCGGCTGACGGCCATGGAAATCGCTCGTGCGGAGGAATTTTATCGCCAGGGTTATAAACTCATGGATTTTCTCCAGTACGATGGACAGAGAATATTCGGTTTGATGATGTCAACATACCGGAGTCTGTTGGAAAAGATTGCCCGGCGGCCCAGCGACATTTTCACCCAGCAAATCGGTCTTGGTAAATTTCAGCGGTTGCTGACTGCCGCCGGTTGGGCGCTGTTGCCGTCTATTATGCGAAAAACATTGGATGAAAAAATGCAGGATGTTAAGCGATGAGCGATTCCATCAAGCCGCTTGCGGCTTCGCAATCCGAGCATAGTGCCGCCGACACGTTGCCGCTGGCCGAGTTGGAACCGGCGCTATCTGCACATGTCGCTCGTTCGTCTAAATCGGTGGCCATAATCGGCGGCGGATTGGCTGGCATGGCCGCCGCGGCAGTGGCTTGCAAGCGAGGATTGCAGGTCGATCTGTTCGAGCAAAGCGACCATCTAGGTGGGCGGGCCGGCTCGATGGAAGAACCATGGAACGGGCAGGTTATCGATCAATGCCAGCATGTGGCCATGGGTTGCTGCGGAAGTTTTCTCGATTTCTGCCGCCGCACAGGAGTGGAAGATTGCTTTCAAAGGCATAAAACGCTCCATTTTATCGGGCCGGACGGCAGGCGATCGGATATTACCTCCGTCGCCTGGTTGCCCACGCCGCTTCATCTTTTACCCGGGCTTTTGCAGTTGAAATTCCTTACCTGGCGGGAATGCTGGGGCATCGTTCGCACGCTGAGAAAACTGATCCGGTTGAAAATATCTAAGGAAAATAATCAAGAAACTATCGGAACATGGCTTCGGCGGCAGGGACAATCGGATGCTGTCATAGAGAGGTTTTGGTCGGTGGTGCTTACCGGGGCGCTAAGCGAGACGGTGGATTACGCTTCGCTGGCCGCCGCGAAAAAAGTGTTTGCCGACAGTTTTTGTTCCTCGCGGCACGCTTATGAATTGATAACGCCGCGAATCCCGCTCGCTGAAATCTTTGATCGGCGCGTGCCCGAGTGGTTGGAGAGGCAGGGAGTAAGAATACATCGCGGGGCCAGGGTGGCGGAGATTAACCTCCGAGAAAAAGGCGACGCGGCCGTTTTTCTATACAACGGAATAGTTCAAGATTTTGTTGCCGCGATTGTTGCCGTGCCGTGGTTCGAGACGCCGAATCTTTTTTCCGCTTTCCCTGCAAATTACCCCCTGAAATTGAAGACAGTTATTCTATCCTCTTCGACTGCAAATTTTCTCATGAAATTGGTGGGATTAAAACAAATGCCTTTCGCCTCCATTACCGACGTGCATTTGTGGTTTGATCGGCCGATAACTCCGCTGCCGCACGCGGCATTGGTGGGTAGGTTGAGCCAGTGGGTCTTTAACGGCACATATTCGGATGTAAATGCCCAAGAACAAAACAGACATTTTATAAACAACGGCCCTCACCCTAACCCTCTCCCAAAGGGAGAGGGAACTAGTGGGAGTGAATCGAAGGCGTATTATTATCAAGTTGTCATTAGCGCGGCACATCGTGTGATTAATCAAAATAAAGCGGATTTATTACAGACAGTGCTGAATGATTTGAGGGCGGTTTTCCCGGACGCCCGGCAGGCGAAATTGTTGCACTCGCGGATAGTTATGATGCTCCGGGCCGTTATTTCCTTGCAGCCGGGAGTGGATCGCCTTCGACCGTCGCAAAAGACCGCCATACCCAACCTGTTTTTTGCCGGCGACTGGACCGCCACCGGCTGGCCCGGTACCATGGAAGGGGCGGTTTGGAGCGGTTATCTGGCCGCCGAAGGTTTATTGAAATATCTGGGGCGATAGTTTTTGATCTTTAGTTATCGGTTATAAGTTATCAGTAATCAGTTATTGATGGGAATCGCGAAACCGCAGGCGGTTTTTTGATATTTGCTTTACTATCCTCCGTTTTCATCCTTCATCCCTCATCCATATGAAGATAGTTCACCTGGTAGCCGGCGCTGGAGGGATGTATTGCGGCAGTTGTTTGTATGGCAATACGCTGGCGGCCACGATTCAGAAGCTCGGCGAGGAAGCGATTCTAGTGCCGATGTACACGCCCATCCGTACGGACGAAAAAAACGTGAGCGTCGGCCGGGTGGTTTTTGGCGGAATAAACATCTACCTGCAAGAGCACTTTGCCCTGTTCCGCCACACGCCGTGGTTTCTGGACCGCTTGTTCGACCGGCCGGAACTTTTGCGTTGGGCTGCCCGTCGCAGCTCCAGCGTGAGGGCGGAACATCTTGGGGCAATAACCGTTTCCATGCTCGAAGGCGAAGAAGGCCGGCAACGCAAGGAAGTGCAAAAACTGCTGCGTTGGCTTGAGCGTGACGTGCGCCCGGACCTGGTGCATCTGAATAACGTGATGTTGATCGGTTCCGCACGGGAAATCCAGCGCCGCTTGGGCGTGCCTGTGGTATGCACGCTCTCGGGCGAGGATATTTTTCTGGAAAAACTCCTTGAGCCGTATTATTCTTCGGCCAGAAAGATCATCCGCCAGAGGG
>JBEKIK010000053.1:0-7905 GCA_050011795.1 Thermoguttaceae bacterium
ATAATTCTGATATTTGATGCGGTGTGAGCCAAGAAAGGAGTTCACTTGGTACAGATCAACATTTCGACGCGGCATGGGCATATCAGCGAGGAGACTCAGGAGAAAATCAACGAAAAACTGGAAAAGTTGCCGCGAGTTTACGACCGCATCTCGGCGATCGAACTGACTTTAAACTTGGAACATAGCGAGATGCTCCGGGTCGACTTGAAAGTTTCGGCCAAGCACAAGCCCGACTTTCTGGCATCCAGCATGTCAGATAATCTAATGGGCTCTATCGAGCAGGTGGTCGAAAAAGTGGAACAACAATTGCGCAAACATAAGGGCAAGGTTCAAGACCGGCACCGCAGCGCCGGGCACCGGCAACAGGAACTCGCCGGCGGTTTCCAAGAAGAGAATTGACAACGTTTAATCAGAATGTGTGCCATGGCTTAGAAGTAAGCCGTGTTAAACAAATAATGAAATGTGTGCCATGGCTTACTCGTAAGCCAGGTTTATAGATGCCGACGTAAAGGCAAAACACTGCTTTCAAGCGAGCAGTGGCACGCGAGAAGGCACGCGATGGAATAAATAACGGAGAATACGTGCATGAAGTTTGCCGACTTTGTCTGTCCCGAGGCCATTCGCGCCGATCTGGCGGCAAGAGACAAGGAGGGTGCCATTCGGGAAATAGTCCAGGCCCTGCTCGATGCGGGGAAAATCGCCTCCGGCGAAAAAGATAGCATTGTCAAGGCCATTCTCAAGCGAGAGGAACTTGGCAGCACCGGCATTGGCCGCGGAGTGGCGGTGCCTCACACCAAGCATCCCAGCGCGGACCACTTGTTGGGCGCGGTGGCCGTGAGCCGGCAAGGCGTGGACTTTGCCAGCCTTGATGGCGAAAGGGTGAACCTGTTTTTCTTGTTGATTTCACCGCCCGACAGGCCCGGCGATCACCTCCGGGCATTGGAAAACATTTCCCGCCAATTGCGCGACGACACCTTTTGCCGCTTCCTGAAGCAGGCCAAAACCGCGGAGGAAATCAAACAACTACTTAACGAAGCCGACAATAATCAGTTTGGGTCCTGACCGAGACATGTCCCAGCAAAAAGCCACCCGAACCGTGGTCGTTACCGATCCGGCAGGAGTTCACGCCCGAGCGGCCGTCGACATTGTCAAGGTCGTCCGCAAGTTTCGCTCCAAGGTGGTCTTAAGCAAAGACTGCCAGCAGGCGGAAGGAACCGACGTTTTACAAATGCTTTCACTCGTAATGCTGTACGGATCGAAGGTATTGCTGGAAGCAACCGGCCCCGACGCCGAAGACGTCCTCGATGCCATGGAGCCTTTATTCGCCGAGCCAAAACCATCATAAAGCCGCGACGGGCACCATCGGGCACCGACGGGGCACCATGCGGAGCATGGTCGCGTTGGTCGGCATGGTCGGTTGGTCGGTCGCATATAACAACATAACACATAAAGCCGTGACCGTTGATCGCATAAAGCCGCGACCGTTGGCCGCGCCCAAAGAATATAACGAATCATTTTTTCCATGCTCAAGTTACAAGGGATTGCCGTTTCGCCGGGAGTTGCCATAGGCGAGGCGCTGGTGATGGACAACGAGGGATTCCGCATTCCCCGCCGTTTCGTCACCCGCGACACCGTGGTCGACGAATTGGAACGGCTCGATAAAGCCATTGCCGCCTCCGCCTCGGAGATATCGCGGCACCGCGACGCCGTGGCTTTGGAACTGGGCGAGCAGTATGCGGCGATTTTCGAGGCCCACCTGCAAATGCTCCAGAGCGTCCGGCTCCGCAGCGAATTGGAAGAGATGATCGCCCAGCGTCATTACTCGCCGGAGTATGCCGTCAGCCGCACGTTGCGCCGCTATGCCCAGGTGTTCCAGAAGCTGGAAAGTTCCAATCTGGCCGAGCGTGCAACCGACATTTTCGACATCGAAAAGCGGCTCTTGCGGCATCTTTTGGGCCACCGCCGGGAAGGCATCGCGCATCTGAGTTCGCCCGTACTGGTGTTGGCCCACAACCTTACCCCCAGCGAAACGTCCAACCTTGATCGGCATTTTGTCCGCGGTTTCGTTACCGAGATCGGCGGGCTGGGCAGCCATACGGCGATCGTGGCCGAAGCCTTGGAAATTCCGGCCGTGGTGGGCACCGGCCCGTTCTTGGCGGAGGTTTCCGGCGGGGAACTGGTAATCATCGACGGCGACAAGGGCCTGGTGATCCTCCAGCCCGACGAGGAAACGCTCGCCCGCTATCGCCACGAAGCCGAAGAGCTGCGCTCCATGGCGGCCAAATTGGAGCCGCTAAAGGATTTGCCGGCCGAAACCCTCGACGGCCTGCGCGTTCAGATTCTCGGCAACATCGAATTCCCCTACGAAGTCGAACATTGCATCGACCGCGGCGCCGACGGCGTGGGCCTTTACCGCACCGAGTTTCTATATCTGGGCAGCGAAACCGAACCGACCGAAGAGGTGCATTTCGAGGCATATATGCGCGTGGTAAAGGCCATGGGCGATCGGCCCGTGACGATCCGCACTTTCGACATGGGCGCCGACAAAATACCGCACGGCCCTGCCCCGGACGAGTCGCGCAATCCCTTTCTCGGTTTGCGCAGCATCCGCCTGGCCCTGAGGAATCTGCCCCTGTTCCGCACCCAGCTTCGCGCGGCGCTAAGGGCCAGCGCCACGGGCAATTTGCAAATCATGTTCCCCTTGGTTTCCACGCTCTTGGAACTGAGGCAAGCGAAAATGGTGCTTGCCGACGTGATGGAGGATCTGGAAGAGCACGGCGTGCCTTTCAACCGCGACGTGCCTATCGGCATGATGGTGGAAGTGCCCGCCGCGGTAATGATGCTGGACCACTTCGCCGAAGAAGTGGATTTCCTCAGCATCGGCACGAACGATTTGATCCAGTACACCTTGGCGGTCGACCGCAGCAACAAAGACGTCGTGCAGTTGTACAATGCGGCCGACCCCGCCGTATTGAAATTGATTATCATGGCCATCGAAGCCGCCGCCAGGAAAAACGTGCCCATTAATATGTGCGGGCAGATGAGCGGCAACCCGACCTACACCATGCTGCTTTTGGGGCTGGGGTTGAGGCGATTCAGCGTCGCCCCCAGCGCCATCCCGGAAATTAAAAACGTCATTCGCCATGTGACCCTGGAACGATGCAAGGCTGTTACCGATAAGGTCCTATCCATGGAAAACGCCCGGGAGATCAAAAGCTACCTTAATGAAGAATTAAAGAAAAATGTACCCGGCGCGGCACAATAGAAAGAGATTGGAGATTAGGGATTAGAGATTAAAGATTGGAAATAAGGGATGGTCAGTTTACTGACCCATTAATTACTGAACACTGTCACTGTAAACTGACAACTGTAAACCGATAACTGAAAACTGATAACTGTAAACTTAATTAAGTTTCCCGGCCGCCACGGCAGCGGCGGGAAACACGAACGGATGGTTCGATTACGAGTACGTATTCGCTTTTGCAAGCAGGACGAACTGCGACTGATTGGGCATCGCGATCTGATGCGGTGTTTCGAGCGGCTTTTCCGCCGCGCCTCCGTGCCGCTGGGCATGAGCCAGGGGTTCCATCCGAAACCGCGGATGACCTTCCCCTTGCCTCTGGCGGTAGGCATCGAAGGCGCGGACGAAGTCATGGAACTCGAACTGGCCGAATCCATGGGCGCCGAGGATTTGCTGGCGAGGCTGAAATCACAAGCCCCCCGGGGCTTGCTGCCGCTGTCGGCCGAAATCCTTGCGCCGGGCGCAAAAAAAGCCCGGGCCTGCGGCGCATCTTACGAAGCGCCGATTCCGCCGCCGTTGGATGTCGGGCTGGACCGGCGGATCGATCGCTTATTGGCCCAATCAACCTGTACGATTACGCGTCCCCATGGCCGTGCGCCGGTCGATCTGCGTCCCATGCTGGAAGAACTGAGTTTCCGCCGGGGCGTGCTGCTGATGCGCTTAAAGATCAGGCAGGAAGGCGGCGTCGGCCCCCGCGACGTGCTCGCGGCATTGGGACTGGAGGACCTCGAATCGCGCGGCGTGCGCCTGACGCGCACCGCCGTGGAATTGGGTCCCTGACGTCCGCCGCGAATCGTCGCTTTACCGGCAAATTACCCGGGGAGCAATTGCGTACTCATCAATTTTGCCGAATAAGAAAGATTATTTATGAAGCAGGAAATGCTGATCAACGTCTCCCAACCGGAGGAATGTCGCATCGCCGTCGTCGAAGACGGAGTGCTTGAAGAACTCTATATTGAACGCACCGGGCAGGATAATTACGTAGGCAACATCTATAAAGGCGTGGTCGTTAATCTGGAACCGAGCATCCAGGCGGCGTTCGTCGATTTCGGCGTGGGGCGGAACGGCTTTTTGCACATAAGCGACATCGAGCCGCAGTATTTCCGCCAAGGCGGTTTCGATCCGGAAAAACCCTTCGATCACGGCGATGCCCGGCGCGGGCCGCGCCGCGGAAACGGCGGCAACGCCTGGGCCGACACCACCGAATTCGACGACGAAAGCCCATCCGGCGATTCCGCCCGGCGCAAGCAGTTCTATCCCAGCAGCCGGCCCCGATTCAAGCCGCCCATCCAGGACATTCTCCGCCGCGGCGACGAATTGCTGGTGCAAGTGATAAAAGAAGGCATCGGAAGCAAAGGCCCCACGCTATCCACGTACATCAGCATTCCCGGCCGATACCTGGTGCTCATGCCCGCCCTGGGCCGCATCGGCGTGTCGCGGAAAATCGAGGATGAAGCCGTGCGCCGGCGATTGCGCGACATCATGTACGAACTCAACCCGCCCAAGGGCCTGGGCTTCATTGTCCGCACCGCCGGCAGCGACCGCACCAAACGCGAACTTTCCCGCGACCTGGCGTACTTGCTCAGGCTCTGGAAAGTAATCGTGCGGCGGATCCGCAAATTGTCCGGCCCGGTCGACATCTACGAAGAAAACGACATGATTATCCGCACCATTCGCGACATCTTCACCACCGACGTGGACACGATCTATATCGACGAACATAAAGCTTATGAACGGGCAAAGGAATTCCTGCAACTGGTGATGCCCCGCTACGTAAACCGCCTGCAACTATTCGAGGGCAAGGAGCCGCTTTTCTACAAATACAACCTCGACGAGGAAATCGCTAAAATCCACCGCCGCGCAGTGCCCTTGAAGTCGGGCGGATCGATCGTCATCGACCAGACCGAAGCCCTGGTGGCCATCGACGTGAATAGCGGCAGTTTCCGCGCGGAAGGCTCGGCCGAAGACACCGCCCATCAAATCAATCTTTTGGCCGCCAAGGAAATCGCCCGGCAAATCCGGCTCCGCGATCTGGGCGGCGTGATCGTCAACGACTTTATCGACATGCGCAAGGAAAAACACCGCCGGGGCGTGGAACGGGCCCTGAGAGACGCGGTTCGGCGCGATCGGGCCAGAACCAAAATCCTCCGCACCAGCCCTTTCGGACTGATTGAAATGACCCGCCAGCGCGTGCGCACCAATCCCAAACTCAGCGCGTACGCCCAATGTTCCAGTTGCAACGGCACTGGCATGGTCAAAACTCCTGAAAGCATGGCCCTGGAAGTCATCCGCCTGCTGATCCTGGCCGGCCAACGGCCGCAAATCACCAAGGTTTCCATTACCGTGGCCGAAGACGTGGCCGATTACCTGAACAATCGCAAGCGCCACGAACTGGCCCGCCTGGAAGAACACGGGAAAATGGCGGTCAACGTGATCCCCGCCAAAAACGTCCCGCCGGAGCATCTCGCCATCGATTGCCGCGACAACGAAGATCGGGAAGTGAAATTGGGGAAAAACTAGGGACTGTCCCAATTTCGGGCACCATCGCGGAGCGATGGTCGACAACAAAAATGGGGCTGTCCCTTTTACCGCACAAAAATTAAGTGGATGGTGGGCAGGGGTTTGAAAAGTGTTTATTGAGTCCGGATTATTGAAGTCACATAAAATAGTTTATCCCGGGAGATTGCTCCCTGAGTTTTTGTCGTTGTTTCACGACATCCATTGCCCGAGTCCGCATAGCTGCGAGTGGGCGGTATGCGAAGCATGATCGGCGAACATGCCGGCGGCATTGGACGTTTAAATGGCGACGAATTTGTCAAGCGCAATTGCCGTGTCTGGAAATTGCGTGATTATCTGTTTATCCACAGTCACCAGCGGCACGCCCAAATCTCGAGCCAAGGCGACGAATTCACAATCATAGGCCGAGCAAGTGCTTCCCGCCGCCAATTGAAGAACATGCGAGGATGCAACGTCATACTCGCGTCCCGCCATTAACTGCAAGGCTTTGCCCATTATCTTTTGTGACTCTTCCAGCGCAAGCAGTTGCTTTCTCATGTATAGCGTTAAAACGTTTCTAAATTCGCTTCGCCACAATGGAGGAGATCGCCAATCGGCGTCTTTTGCCAGCGCCGCTTCAGCTTGATCGGTCCGCTGGCTATTGACAAACAAGTAGCCAATCACGTTGGAGTCGATTACAATCATGCCCGCCCCGCTCTTTTAGCTCTATTAAACTCGGCGTCGGTAATCGGGTGGTCTTTTGTAAACTCTCGCAGCCTACGGGCATCGGCCAAGATGGTTTCCACGTCCGTTATACTGCGCCCCTGAACCGCGCGCTCGATGCAGACGATGATCTCGCTGTTGATGCTGCGATGATTGGCCGTGGCCGTTCGACGCAATTGTTCGTACAAATCGTCCGGAATGTTTTTGACCGTGATTGTGGACATGGCAAGTTCCTCGAATTCCATAATGGAACCATTCTTATACCATTATGGAATAATTTTGGAGGATTGTCAAGTCTGCAAAGCGCCGGCTTAAAAACTAGAGTTTTGGGGACAGTCCCGATTTTCGCGTCAATGAAAATGGGACTGTCCACTTTAAGCTGATTCAAGCCCAAAAAGACGGTTATTTCCGCCTGCGCCGGGCGTAAAACAACAGGCCGGCAAAAGCGGTAGCCAACAAGGCAAGCGTTCCCGGCTCGGGAACAGACGTCAAGCGTACATTGTCAACACTTAAAGTTGCTGTTCCGTTATAACTAGAACCTGAATAATCAAAAACAGTCAGATCAAAAGTCAATGTATAATTGCCGCTATTTGGAATAGTATATGAATATCCAACGAAATTACTGTTATACGTATTCGAGACCCCAACTAATATAGTTCCATTTAATGTAATATCCACATCTGAAGTAGCCGAACCCAGGAAATAATAGCTACTTTTATAATCGAATTGGAGTTTATCTTCGGCATTCGCTGAAAATGTTTGACTCAATAATCATAACTGCTAGTATAATTCTCTGCCGTAGCACTTAAATAAGCGCAATAACTACCGTCGGTCCCGCCGGAAATTGTAGTTACATATCCACCATTCGAAGAACTGCTCCAACCGGTAAGACCATTCTCGAAACTTCCATTGACAACTGCAGCTTTTACATGAATAGAATTAAGCAACAAAACCGCTGCAAACAGAGTATAAACATAAACTTTACTCATTGCTGCCTCCAATTTTTTCTAAAAATATTGTTATTGATCCGTAAAAGCATGCGGACACTCCGTTCGATTCTTCCGCATGGGAACTAAAGCCAGAAAAACGAATCCGCTTAAAGAATCATCCGAATTGCTTTGTTGCAAAGTATTCTCGCGGCAACAAGGTTGAAACGGCCGAAAAGATTTCCGGCTAAATAATGCCGGAAACATTATTCAACCGTTTTCGGATGACTGAGCACTGCCTCCATGAATTGGGCAAAATTAGAGATTTGGGAAACGCTATTATTATGAGCGCCGCCCCCCCCGCAAGAAGTCAATAAAAAAAGCGGGGTCAGAACAAATATTTGCAAAAATCCGTACTACTGAGGGGATTTTCATCTAATTTTCAGCCAAATTCAGGGG
>JBEKIK010000054.1:0-7883 GCA_050011795.1 Thermoguttaceae bacterium
GGGCTGGCCGGCGACCTGGCGGCAAAAGAAAAAGGCGAAGCATCGCTAATCGCCCGGGATTTGGTGGAATTTATACCGGGGGCGCTGCGGGAATTCGGCCGCTGTTAATGGTCAAAAAACAAGGTCGCATACAATGTAATCATTGCCAAAAACTCCGGGCACAAGTGCCCGGGCTAAACGTTAATGCGACATTTCTTTTATAACAATCAATAACCACAAGCGCGACCGACCAACTGACCATGCTGCGCATGGTGCCCGTTGGTGCCCGTCGCGGCTTTACAAATCAATATTCCCTATCCCCTCTTTTATGTTTTTTTACCGCATACTTGCCGACCTTGTGCTTGTGATTCACCTGGCATACGCCGGGTTTATAGTGCTAGGCATGGCGGCTATTCTGTTAGGGATCGTGCTGAAGTGGCAATGGGTGCGGAATTTCTGGTTCCGTTTGATCCATCTAAGCATGATCGCCATTGTGGTGGAGGAATCTATCTTGGGTGTTATCTGTCCGCTGACCGACTGGGAAGATCAACTCCGCGAAAAAGCCGGCGAAACCGTGCAACAGGGGTCGTTTATAGCGCGGTTGATTCACAAGTTCATGTTTTACGAAGTGCCGCCGGCCACGATAATAACGGCATATTGCGTTTTTTTTCTGGCCATGCTATTGGTTTTCATTCTTGCCCCGCCGCGTTGGCCTTGGAAAACGCAACGCCAAAGGTAGCTACTTGCCGCGTCAATCGGTGTAATCATCATAAAAGGACTTTTAAACCCGGCTATTATGCGAAAACCACGTATATTGGCGGGGAGAAAAAAGGGTATATATAACTGAACGTTGACCATTTTTTCCATTCGTGGAATAATATGGTTTCGGAGCGGATAACCTCAGAAATATATTAGGGTTAGGGTTTTGCCGCAGTGGATGGGCCGATCGGCGCGACACTTCTTCGCTAGAAGCAGTGGAGCGAAACCCTAAAAGACGCGCTGCTTGCAAGCAAGCAGTGGCACAAGGGAGAAGAGGAGCTTGTAATGGAATCTCAGTGGCGCAAAGAGCGCAAACGGGCATGGTTTCTGCTGGTTTTCGTGTTGTTATGGGCGGCCTTGGCGGCGAGTATGATGCCCTGGCCGTCGTTTGCCGCGGACGAGGAAAAAAAGCCAGTGGCGGCCGCCGAAGAAGGCCCGGCGGTGCAGCAAAAAGAGGCTAAATCGTGGTTTTCCTATGTCGTGGAATCATCGGGTTTCATCGGTTTGGTGATCCTGCTTATATCCATATATTTCGTGAGCACGGTGGCGCGGTTGTTTTTCGAGTTGCGCATGTCGATGGCCATGCCGCCGGAAATTCTAGGCCGATGTGAAGAGCGGCTGCAACAGCGTGATTTCAAGGGAGTGTTCGAGATCGTCAAGGGAGATGATTCGTTTTTCAGCCGGCTTTTGACCACGGGCATTTCGGATCTGCCCAACGGACTGCCGGAAGCGCGCGAATCGATGGAGCGTGTGGGCGACTCGATGACCGTGGAAATGGAAAAGAAAATCAGTATGCTGGCAGTGATCGGCACATTGGGACCGATGATCGGGCTATTGGGCACGGTTTATGGAATGATCCAGAGTTTCAATGCTATTGAAAGGTTAGGCAAAACAATGGAACAGACCGCAGTAGCACATGGCATTTCCACATCGCTGGTGCTAACTTTCGAGGGTGTATTGCTTTCGGTGCCGGCGATCTACTTTTTCGCCCTGTTCCGCAATCGAGTGGCGTATATTTCCGTCGCTACGGTGGTTGCTGCGGACCATTTTCTGCGGCAGTTTTCGCACGCGGCGCGTAGCAAAAAACCCGGACCCGCCGATACGGCATCGCTTAAAGAATAAACTTTGCACAGAAACAACATTTCCTAAGGCCGCGAGCATCGGTCGCTCACAAGCGATAGACCGACAGTCGCGATTCGGTGCGCGACCGGCGTTTGCGGCTTTATCAGAGAATCGCATTCATGTCCGCGACGCAAATGCAAAAGATCAAGGCCGAGCCGAATCTTACGCCCATCTTGGACATGGTGTTGCAGTTGATCACCTTTTTTATATTAGTTATTAACTTCGGCTCTAAAGCCCTGGATATGGACATTAGGTTGCCGGTGGTTGGTTCTGCCAGGCCGGTGGATACCAAGGGGCTGGAGGATCTGCTGATCCTGAATATCACCCAGGATGGAAAGCTTATTGTATATGGAATTCCCAAAGATATTGAAAGTTTTATTGTCGCCGAGGCCCAGGCCACGTTGCTTTGGGCGTGGCGGACCAATCCGGACTTAAAACTCGGCGATGAATTGCCATCCATGGTCGTAATCAGGGCAGATAAAGCAACGCCGTTTAAATTTCTTAATCGCGTAATCAAGGCATGCCAAGAAAACGGGTACCGAAGATTCGTGCTTAAGACCAAAATACCTGAGCGATAGATTACCGAAGAATATGGAATTACGAGTACTGAACCCCGAACCCTGAATCCATTATTATGAGCCGACATTATCAACGACCGCAAGCTGAGGTCGAGTTAAATGTGACCCCCATGCTCGACATGGCCTTTCAATTGCTTGCCTTTTTTATTCTTACATTCAGTCCAGCGCCGATCGAAGGGCAAATTTCGCTCCGCCTGCCTCCGCCGCAACCGGTGACCAAGGGCGTAGAGCCGGCAGGCTCGGACCTTACGAACACTAATCCGGCCAAGGGCGTGGATACGCTTACGATCAGCGTTTTCGCCGATAAATCCGGGGATATCGGTTCTTTAGGGGTGGGCGAGAGCGGCGTGGCCGGGACCAGTGTAGATGCCAAGCTTGCCGCCCTGGAATCGCGGTTGCAAGAGATCTTCGCCGACAAGAATAACTCCTTTGAGCAGGTGATCATCCAAGTGGGCAGCAACCTGCGTTACGAGGAATTGATGAAAGTGGTGGATATTTGCACTCACCTGAAATTGCCCGGCGGTCAAAGACTGTCGAAACTCAGTTTCGTGGAAGTGCCGCAGGGGTAAAGGATGAAGGATGAAGAATGAAACCGCTTGCGGTTTCGCGATATCCGCTGCACATAAAAATACCGTTCGCTGATCGCCAAGCGGCTCCCGGAGCAAGCTCCGGGGCTAAACGATGAATACGACATTCGCACATGAAAATGCGACATCAAACAAATCCGCCGGGAAGTGTTTTGCGCGGCAATGAATCGATGCGGCTTATGACCATGGTGGTCATGTTGGGGGTGCTGCTGTTGTTGATCGTTCGCAGCGGAGATCCGAACACTTGGACCTGGCTGACCAGTGACGCCGGGGCGGTTAATCAACATGATTCCATTGCTTATGCCGGGAATAAGAACAACAGGGAGCAGACATCGGTTTCATCTGAAACGATTGTATACTCACAGGCCGATATTAAAGCAAAATTGCCAATATCCAATGTAGTCACTGATGAAGATCCGGAAGAGGCCGAAGCAGCCAAAGAGCAATTTCAAGCTGTAACCGATGGAACGGAACAGATGCAGATCCAGGATATGTTTGTTTACAAACGAGTGTTGAACTGGGTTCAGAATCAGACATTTGCCGAGATGAGCCGTCGAGCCGACAAGAATGTGGAGTTCAACAAATTTTATCAATCGCCCGACGAATATCGCGGGCAACTGTTTGAATTTGATCTGACTGTGCAAATGATTCGCGATTTGGACGAGAAATATAACGGCGTCGAGCTTTTCGATGTTTGGGGTACTACGGAAGAATCGGGAGCATGGCTTTACAATGGAGTGATTATCGGCTTGCCCAAGGGAATGCCGATTGGGCGAAAGATACATGAAAAAGTTACTTTTGTAGGATACTTTTTCAAGCTGCAGGGATATCAACCGGCCGGAGTAAAGGCTAATGCTAAATCTCTGAAAGCGCCCTTGTTCCTGGGACGGTTGATTTGGCATCGAATTGAAATAGCCCAAACTCGACATTCGGATTGGACTTGGGGCCTGATTTTACTGGCGGGATTTGTGATTTTCCTGATAATAAGATGGGGGCTGCTCCTGCGGGGAGGCCGAGGCCGATTATTTTCGCCGCCGACAGTGCAAGCAAAACCCGGCGTCAATCCGGTGGAGGACTGGCTGGCTAAAGTCGAAACGGATGAAGCGGATAAATCGGCGGAGGATAATGAGGCAACCAACAACTTGTAGGACGGATTTTTTTAATCCGTCCATGGCGGAATGTAATTGCGTCCCATAATCTCCCGGAGCAAGCTCCGGGGCTAAACCATGAAGCGACATTAACGATAAAGCGACATTATATGACAATTAATAAATAAACATAGCGCATCATGAAAATTGTTCGCTTATTGCTGGTTATCATTTTGCTCGTTGTCGCTGGGCATTTTCGGCCGGCTTGGGGCGGAGAGGTCCGGCCCACGGTGTTTCTGCACGCCCTTCAGAAAGACTACGGCGACATGGCCGTGGATTATCTCAACATGCTCAAGCAGAACGACGACCTGCCCGAGGAACTCCGCGAGAGTTGGGACTTGGAGATGAGCAAAAGCTTGCGCTCCGCGGCGCGGGACGCGCGGGACGCGTATAACGTCGAGGACTCGGAATCCTTGATGCGCGAGGCCGAAAAACACTTGACAAAGTTTCTCCGGGAAAAGCCGGATCATCCGGAGGCGTCCGAGGCCAGGGCGATGTGGGCCGACTTTTCCATGGATAAGGCCCTGAAAAACCTGCGCTCGGCACAAACCAACGTCGATAAAAAACAAAAGGAAAAACTCCTGGACGACGCCCGGACCGCCTTGGGCGAGGCCCGGGTGCGCTTCAAACAAGCCGAAGAAAAGTATCAAGCCGAGTTGGACGCGATGCAGCCCGCGCCGAAACGGCCGCTGAAACGCTCGGATCGCGATTCCTTGGCCCGGCAGCAGGAAATCAAAACCAACGTATTGAACTATCGGTTTCAGGAGGCGTTGATCGATTATTACCTTGCCCAGACTTATGCCTCCGATAGCGCGGAACGCAAAGCGGCCCTGCAAGCCGCGGCCGAGGCCTTTGACGCCTTATTCCAGGGCAACCGCATGGAGACCATCGGCCTGGTGGCGCACATGTGGCACGGCAAATCGACGGAAGAATTGGGCGATTGGCAAACGGCCTTGGATATATATGACGAGGTGCTGGTCAATGCGCCCGAACCAGGTCAGGGGCAAAGCGATCCGGCGCTATCGGCGCTCTTTGCGCAAGTGGAACACTTCCGCCTGCAAATCCTGGCCAAACAATCGCCGCTGCAATTCATGGACGAGGCCGGCCAATGGTTGCAGGAATATCGCAAGACGCGATTTAGCCAGACCGAGGGTTTCCAGGCGATCGCTTTGGACCTGGCCAAGGCCAAAATCGAGGCTGCGGAAAACGCCTCCGGCGCTGAAAAGAGCAAGCTCATCACAAGCGTCCTGGGTTTGCTGGCGGAGATGAGCAAAGTGCGCAGTCCGTACCAGCAAGAGGCGATATTGTTGCGGCGTCAATACGTCAAGTCCGGCGGCAAAGTGTCGGAGCCGGCGTCGTTTGAAGAGGCCGTGGCCCTGGGCGAGGCCGCCGCCGTCACCCAGCAGTGGTCCGAGGCGACGGCCAATTACGGCATCGCCTTGAAACTGGCCGACAAGGATAAAATAAGCCAGTCGCAGCGCAAAGAGGCGATCGACGCCCTGGTCGGCGCCCTTTATATGCAGGCCCGCGGCCAATTACTTTCGGGCAAATGGGAGGATTGTCTTGCCACGGTGGAAAGGATTTTCAGCGATTACAGAGACAGTTCCATCGCGCCGCAGGCCGGTTCGCTGGCCGTTTCCGCGGCGTTGAATTTATACGCCGCCGCGCCCGAGGGCAAAAAAGCGGAGGCCCTTAAGCGGCTGCAAAAGTATGCCAGGCTCACGGAAGACTCCTGGCCGGGCAGGCCCGAGGCCGACGACACCCGAATGATGCTCGCCCAGGCCGACCTGGTGCAGGGTAAAATCGACGAGGCTCTGGCCGGGTTTGAAAAGATCGATCCCAGATCGGAGCGATATCCGAATGCCCTTCTATTGGCCGCCGAAACCTATTGGCGGCGCCGGCTTGCGGAAATGGAAAAGCCCGAGGGCAGCCGGAACAAAGGCCAAATGGACGCCGACCTGAACCGCGCGCTTAGGAACTTGGAGACCGGCCTGAAACTACAACAGAAAAAGGTCGTGCCCGGAGAACAACTTCCCAGACCGCTCGTCGAAACGCAATTGCTGCTGGCGGAGATCAAGCTTAGCGGCGGCGATGCTCGGGAGGCGGCGGCCTTGCTGCAACCGCTGGTCGATGTCGTCGCGGCCGCAAAGCCCGAAGAGATGGACAACGTCATTGTGCGGATCTATGCGGGCGCCGTCCGGGCGTATTTGGCTTTAAACGATCCGGAAAAGGCCCTTGATATCGCCATGGTTCTGGCCGAGTGGGGGCCGGATATGCAGGGCGTCAATGCCGCGCTGGTGGAAGTTGTAAAGACGCTCGGTGCGAAGCGCAAACAAGCCGAAGCCGCGGTCGCGGCGGTGGCGGGAGAGGCGAATTCGCCGGGCGCGGACGAGGCCCGGGAAAAATTGAAGTCGGTCACGGAAATGATGAATAAACTGCTGGCCAAGATGTCGTCGCGCAAGGAGTTTTCAATTCCGGCGACGGTTTATTTCGCCGATATGTGTCTGGCGGCCGGTTTACCCGACGTCGCCCGGGACGCCTATCTGCGCGTGGCGAACCGGGCGGAAAAAGACCCCGCATACGCCAAGTCGGCGGGAAAGGCGCTGCAGCGGGTGCGGTCCCAACTCGTGGACCTGCTGGTCAAAACCGGCGATTATGAAGAAGCTTACAAGCAGATATCGCCACTGGCCGCCGCCAATCCCCGCGCGCTGGACCTGCTCATGACGCAAGGGCGAATTTTGCAGTCCTGGTCGCAAAGAGATGCTTCGCGTTACGCGGAGGCGGTCGCCCATTGGGCCAGGTTGCGCAACATGCTTCTGGGCGCGGTGAAGAAACCGCCGGAATACTTCGAGATCACGTACAATCTGGCCGCCGCGTTGTACGGCCAGGCCGCCGAGATCAAGGATAAAGCACAGGCCGCCGAAAAGGCGAAGCTGGCCGAACAATTGCTGAAAACGACCTTGGTCCTCAGCCCGAATCTTAGCGGGCCGGAAATGATCGAACAGTACAACGCCTTGTTGAAAAAGGTCTCCGCCTTGTACCAGCGGGCGAGTTCTCGGTAAATGTCCGTAACAAAATAAACTTGCCATCAGGAGGGCGGACATTCTTGTCCGCCTCCAAGCAGGCAGGCAAGAATGCCTGTCCTCCTGTTCAAAGTGTTGAAATCGCGCCAGGCGGCGCAAACGCCACAACCGTTTCATCCGCTTCAAGGGTTTCGTTATAAACGCTACGTAAATGCGGCGTATGAAGTCGGCGGGGCGGGCGTTTCGATATCAAAACAATAGGGGTGCCATGCTCACGCTTGACGTGGGCATGGAGTAAGTGCAAAAAAACATGGCCAAGCAAGCTTGGCCATGGCACCCAAGCAGATAAAGGAGTAGCGTCCGATGATGGATATTACCCGAAACCAGTATTTCTTTGCCGGATTGGTCCTTCTACTGCTGGGGCTGGAATTCAATATGGTCGACAATTTCGTGCTCAGCGCGAAGTTCTCCCAGTTTTTGGCCGAGCGTTCGGGTCATCCCATGGCCTCGGTCAACGCAACTTCGCAGACGCTGTTGCAAAGCGACAGCCCGCCGGCGCAAAAAAACTGGTCTCCGCCCGATTGGCTGGGATGGATGCTGCTGTCCGTCGGCAGCGTGTTGATCCTGCATAGTTGGGGCATGAAAAAACCGGGTACGTAAAAAAGTAGATACTATCATCTACTTCTT
>JBEKIK010000055.1:0-7875 GCA_050011795.1 Thermoguttaceae bacterium
TTCGGCGCTGTCCCTACTTGGACGTTATCGCAAATCTTTTTGGACAGAATTACAATGTTTCCTTTTGTAGGGTCTAATTACCCAACCGTTCATTCAGGCTCTACCCAAAATTCAATATTAACTAATACAGTTTACCTATTTTCAATGTACTTGGGGAGGTCAGTTTCTTGACACTTAAAAAAATCAGCATTACGCCCATTTTGTCGGTCCCATTCGAGGAAAACGCCTATGTGGCTCATTTGCCCGGACGCACCGATTGCTTGATTGTCGATCCTGGTTTTGAACCGGAAAAAATCATCGATTACCTTGAAAGAAGGGGCTTGAACCCAGCCGCTATTATAATTACCCATGCTCATAGCGACCACATTGCCGGCAACGAGGCATTGAAAAATCGCTGGCCTGAGTGCCATTTGGCCATCGGCGCGGCCGAGGCCCAAAAACTGACCGATCCGGGTTTGAATTTGTCGGCCATGTTCGGCTTTAAATTGGTCAGTCCGCCGGCCGACGTCACACTGCAAGACGGCGAATTTTACACTGCCGCTGGAATCGACATGCGAGTTCGGGCAATTCCCGGCCACTCCAGCGGACACGTGGTTTATCTCATCGAGGACTGCGATCCCGTGATGGTTTTCGTGGGCGACGTGATTTTCGCCGGGAGCATCGGGCGAACCGACTTTCCGGACGGCGATTTCAATCAACTGGCCGATGGCATCCGCAAGATACTATACACGCTGAGTGATTCCACCGTTCTCCTGCCCGGCCACGGCCCAAAAACGACCGTAGGCGCGGAAAAACGCCACAACCCCTTTGTGCGACAATAGTAATCCGCACATGCCGTGTGCGGGAACGGCACACGGCATGTGCCTACTACATTGTGTGCCCACTACACCTCACCGGCCGCCGGCACAACGAAGGGCTTGCGATACTGGCGGGCAAGGAATTTGTTTGCGGCATCGTTGCCGGGGAAGGTTTCGCTTGCCGGATCGAAGACCAATTCCGGACCGACGCGGAGTTTTGTTTGGTCGATTTTGATGCCGTTGTCGGTCAAATGGGCCGTTACGCGGTCGAAGGTTTCCGAGGCGTTTTCGTTGCTCTTGAGGTCGGATAAATGTTTCTTCAGATCGGCGACGCTCATTTCCCGGCCCAGCCGATAGGATATATTGGCCGTGTGGCACAATGCGCTGGAAAGGTGGCCTTCGAGAATATCGGCGTGCAGATCTTCTTTTTTTCCGTTGCGCAGGGCTATCAAAAAGTTGTTGAAATGATTGCCTCCGCCGTTGAACTTTTTCACGACATTCCCCTTAAGATCGAATGCCGCCCCGGCCGTATACTCCGTCAACACCACATAACCATCCGAGCCGTAGAAAATCACGCCGATTTTTGCGTCTTTGAGACTTTCGGATTTTAAACCGCGGATCTCGAATACCAGGGTTTTGCCGTCGTCGGGGAATTCGTGCACTACCACTAGGGTATTGGGCGTTTCACCGGCGTCTTCGTAGCCCAGGCGTCCGCCATAGCAAAAGACCCGCTTGCTTAAGCCGTTTTCGCTCAGTCCCCAGCGGGCGATATCCACCTCATGCACGCCCTGGTTGCACAAATCGCCGCCGCCGTAAGGCCATTGCCAGTGCCAATCGTAGTGAAGTTCTTTGCGGGTAAGCGGCAAGACGGGCGCAGGCCCGGACCAGAGATCGTAGTCCACGCTTGCCGGAACCTGGTACTCGCCCCTAGGTCCGATCGAAGGACGAGATTTGTAGCAAAGTCCGCGGGCGAGTTTCACTTCGCCGATCTTTCCGGAACGGACATAATCTACCGCATCAATCGTTGCGCCCATTGAACGGCATTGGCTGCCGGTCTGGCAGATTTTATTGTATTTTCGCGCCGCCTCGACGATGCGGCGTCCTTCGCTGACCGTGTAACTGACGGGCTTCTCGACATATACGTGCTTGCCCGCCTGCATGGCCCAAATCGCAGCTAAAGCGTGCCAGTGATTGGGCGTTGCCGTACTGACGATATCGACCGACTGGTCATCAAACGCCTTACGAAGGTCCTGAACGAACTTTGGTTTTCGACCTTGAATCTTGGCGATCTCCTCGGCCCGTTTTTGCCCGATCGCCTCGTCGGCATCGACGATATAAGTTATTTCCATATCCTTCCGCCTGGGATATGACTCGAAATTTTCGAAATAACCTCCTCCTCCTCCTCTCTTATCAGAACTGAAAAGGAAGTTCCACAAGTGGTTTCTACCACGAGAACGAACGCCGACTACCGCCACGCTGAGTTTTTCATTGGGGCTTATGCTTTGCTTTTCTTCCGCGCCTAAGAGTTTACCGCCGGGCAAAACCGCCATAGCCGCCGCGGCCAACAAAGAATCCTCCAAAAACTGCCGCCTTGTGAATTTGGCCATGAATAATCCTCCATCCAGGTGGGATACATAAAAAATGAGGTGCTATCAGGACGTCACTATAGTTTAACCAATTTCCAGTACCACCTGCAAGCAGATATGGCAGGGGACAGAATAGAGTGAACAGTGGACAGTGGGCAGAGAATAGTGGAGAAAATGTAAAATCAGAGCTGGGCCGTGTCGGTCCGATGGATTCGCCTATTCAACCGGGCCGACACGGCCCGGCTCTGCTCACCACTCAACCCTGAATCCTTATTCATGCGGCCGCCAACTGGGCCAGGCGTCCCAGGCGGTAATGGTGGGTTTCCAGATAGTCGGCCAATTCACCCGAGGTGACAAGGCGAAGTTCGTTGGGCCGGGCACAGGCCAGCGGATCGGTCCAACCGTCGTTGTCATTGCCGCTTTGATCCCCGATGGTTTCCAGGGCCGGATGCAATCCGATTTCCACCGGGCAAGACGGTTGGCGGTCGCCGAGAAACAGGCGGATCAAGGGCATATCGATTTTTCCCGCATGGGCGGTGCCGTAAAAACGGGCAGGATAACGCACTTCAAGTTGCTCCATGCGGCGGTGAAATCGCTTGGCGAAAAATTGCTTTATCCGGGCCAGGATCCAGGCCCGCGGGGAATGGCTTCGAACCAGCGCGGATCGAAGCAGCGAGTGTTCTTCGGCCACGCGGACTACGTGAATGTCGTATCGCGACAGAAGTTGCGGAATGAATTCCGCCACCACGGGAAGCATCTCGATGTATTGATGGCCGTTAAGGTGCGTGGGTTGCACTCCGTGATCCAGGAGGAATTCCACTTGCAGGGCCAATTCGCTTTGAATTTGCCGGCACAGGCGCACGCCGTGCCGTTGCGATCGGGAAAACAGGCTGAAAATGCCGGGAAATCGTCCGGCGGCGTCCAGCAATTCGCCGGGATAGTTTTTGCCCGAAAGCGGCCGGCCCTGGGTCAAATTCAGGTGCACGCCCAGATCGAAACGGTTGAACGGGTCCTCGAGCCTGGAGCGCCAAGCGTGTAGGGGCAATCGGGCGGACGCCTGGTCGTCGAGGAGTTCTTTCCACAGTTTCAAGGCCCGGGAGGCATCCGGGGCATTCGATAACAACGAGGCGCTGGTCAAAAGCCCCAGGCGGAAACCCTGCATAATGCCGTCGGTAACGCCGCGATTCATGCCCAAGTCGTCGGCGTGCAAGAATACCCGTCGGAAGTAATCGGGATTTTCCTGCTTGTTTTTCATCAGGCCGCCTTTTTTGGCTCCTCGGCCAAATCTCCTTGGAGATAAACCGGACGTGGAACCGGTTGGCGTCGGCTGAAATTAGCCCGCCACCATATTCGCAGCACTTCGGTCAACATGGGCAAGGCGTTGCGGCGCAGCGACAAGGTCGAGGCATAGTCGTTAATCAGCGTCACGGGGATGCGCTGGAACGACAGGCCCAGCCGATGGGTCAAAAAGACCACTTCGGCGTCGAAAGCAAAACCATCGATGTTTACCCGGGAAAAGATATCCAGCGCAGCGCGCCGGGTAAACAATTTCAGCCCGCATTGGGTATCGGTAATTTGACGTGATATCAGGGTTTTGACTATGGCTCGAAATACATAAGTCGCCATTTCCCGCGACCAATGCCGCGGGGCCAGATGGCGCGATTCGGCCAGATCGCGCGCTCCGAAGACTACTTGGCAGTCGCCGCGTCTGAGGATCTCGTAACCACGGCGCAAAGCGGTCAGATCAAAGGGCAGATCGGCGTCGGTAAAGGCGAGCACTCGTCCGGTTGCTTTGAGCATGGCGGTTTTTACCGCCCGGCCTTTACCGCCGCGGCTCTTAAGACTAATCGTGGAAAATTGCGGCCCCAATCCGCCGGTCAAATCGGCTGTTCGATCGGTGCTGCCGTCGTCGGCGACCAGGACACGATAATCGATACCCCAATCTTTGAGAAAAGCCGCCAACTGATCGAGCGTCCAAGGCAGTCTTTGCTCTTCGTTGAACGCGGGAATAATTACCGTCAAATCGTGGTCGGCCGGATGCATACGAATTACTTGCGGCATCCGCTTTTCAATTAAAAGCGCGTTTCGATCCATCGTTACGCAGGCAGGACTTATGCCTCCCCCTTTTTGTAGTAAACTGAAAAAAACGACCTATCAATCCATTTAAGGCCGCCGCATTTATGTTTATTGGTGGGAATTATCGAACGTATGGAACGCAAACCTTACTCAATTCCCAGGATCGAGTAAACGTCATTAGTAGAAAAACGCCCTTCATGGTAAACGCGGAGATATGGAGAAAAGATGCCTGATGGGCTGTTGTGGTAAAATCGGCACTATTTTACCACCTCGCAACCAAATGCCATTATCGCAAAAACTGGCATTGTTTACTTGCTTGTTTAAATCGTTGTCGTTTGCATAACCCAATGCTATTAAAGGATTTTTGTGCGGTTACACCCTGTCTTTATATGGACAGCGTCTGACTGCACCGCGATAATGAACTTCATGACCGCGTATGCAATACAAAAGCGTAAGTTCATCATGCACTCCGCTCATCCGACGATTGGAGTCTCGATCGCACTGGCGGCCCGCCGCTTCGAATGCGTGGTTCTTCGGCCGCGAAAAGTTTGCGCGATCGCAGGTCCCAATGATCGGCCCTTGGCCGAGCTGGTGCAAAAATATCTAGTTGATTTTTTCGGCGATGATTATCCGCTGGACTGGAATTGGGTTCCCATAAAAGCAAAGACAATGCACCTTGAGGACATCACCGCGCACGATATGGATTGCCTGATTCTATTCGGCCATCCCGAGGTAATCAGCGCAAAAGCCCTGGAACACATCCACGATTATTGGCAATGCGGCGGATCGTTGGCTGCGGTTCGCATCGTCGATTTTGCCTTGCACGGCAACGCCCGATTCGCCGGAGAACTGTTCGGCGGTGAATATTATTACGAGCATTTGCTCCAACCGGCCAAAATCAGTTTGTTGCGTCATGCCGGGCATCATCCGTTGCTCAGCGGAGTGCAGCCCTTCATTTCCCGCGGCGGTCTGCACCGTTACGATTTGCCCCTGACCGAGGCCACACCGATATTGTTCGGTTCGGCGGCCTGCGAGACCTGGCCGGTGGCGTGGGTCCGCTCCAGGCTGGGAAGGCGGATTTTCGCCACCACTTTGGGTTCTCCCGCCGATTTCCGCCATCCTTGCTTCCTTCGCCTATTGGCCAACGCCATTATTTGGACGGCCCGGTAGGAAGCGGTTCTTTTTAGGGCCTTTTTAGAGGCTATCGACGTTTTCAACAGTCGTCAGAAGCCGGATATCCGACACTTTCGGCATTCACCATCCTTTCTTGATGCTTTGTTTACCCTCACTGGGAAAATAAACTAATTTTGAATTGATGAAGATTTGCCAAATCTTTGGGGCAACAGTTAAACCGCCTTCGTTGCCCGCCCTGTATTCACGACGGACCAGATATGAATCCTGGGGCAATCTCAAATTACCCGTATGAACGAACGCATTTTATGTGTCGACGACGAGCCAAGCGTTTTGCAGGCCTACAAGCGTGCGTTGCGCAAGCATTTTATAATTGAAGGCGCATTCGGAGGAGAAGAGGCGTTAAAAACCATTGTTCAAAAAGGCCCCTACGCCGTAGTTGTCGCCGACATGCGCATGCCCGGGATGAACGGCATACAACTACTTGTTAAAACCAAGGAAATTGCGCCTCATACCGTTCGCATGATGTTAACCGGCAATGCCGATAAACAGATGGCTCTGGACGCCGTGAACGAAGGGCATATTTTCCGGTTCATGACCAAGCCCTGTACGCCCGAGGTCTTCGCCAAAGCCCTGGAAGCAGGCATCGCTCAGTATCGCCTGGTTACCGCGGAGCACGAACTGCTTTCCCAAACTCTTAGCGGCAGCATCAAAGTGATGTCCGATGTTTTGGGACTGGTCAATCCGGCGGCATTCGGTCGATCTTCCCGGGTGCATCGGCTAGTGCGTCAACTGTGCCGGGAAATGGGTTTGCGCCGGGCCTGGTTGATTGAAATCGCCGCCATGCTCTCACACATCGGATGTGTGATCGTTCAGGAAACAACGCTTTCCAAGGTGTTCCAGGGACAAGTGCTTTCCGCCGATGAGGAAAAGGCCTTTTCGACACACCCGCAAACCGCACGGGAATTGCTGTCCCACATTCCCCGACTTGAGGAAGTGGTCGAGATTATCGTTCACCAGAACGATCTTTACCGGGACAAGGAAAATTATTTGCCTGACTTTCGGGCAGAAGATATCATTCTTGGCGGTTATATTCTCAAACTGGCCTTGGATTGGGATACGCTTGTTTCCAGCGGATTGAGCAATGATCTGGCCATGGCCGAAATCAACGGCCGAAACGAATGGTATCATCCCGACGTGGTGGCCGCTTTGCGAAACATCAAGAAAATCACCGACATGCAGGTGATACAATGCCTGCGCGTCAACGAACTATACGACGGCGCTGTTTTGGCCGATGACATCCGTTCCATAAGAGGCACCCTGCTTTGCACCAAAGGACAGGAGGTTACTCCTTCGATGCGAGCCCGTTTGCGCAACTATTTCGCTAATCTGGGCATCCAAACACAGATCAAGATTTTCGCGCCTGCCGCTGAGGCTTCTCCTGGTCATATTTTATCGCCTGTTTCAAGCTGACCGAATCTGACAATGGTTTTATTAAGATAAGTCTCGATGAATACCGCGAATAAAATCCGGATTATGTACGTCGAAGACGACCAGGCCTTGGCACGCCTGGTCGAGAAGCGATTGGAACACCTGGGCTACGAGGTTGAGCTGGCTTTCGATTCCAAGCAGGGCCAAAAACAATTCCAGTCGTCTGCTTGTGACGTATTGATCATCGATCAGACTCTGCCCGAGGGAAACGGGCTGAATTTGGTCCGCAGCATTGCCGCATCCGGCTCATTGCCTGTGACGATCATGGTCACGGGCACGGGCAACGAGACCATTGCGGTAGAGGCCATGAAACTGGGTTTGAGCGATTACCTGGTGAAGGACCTTGAAGGCGGTTTCCTCAATTTACTGCCCGTGGTGATCGATAATGCCCTGCGCCAGCGCCGGCTTCGCGACGAAGGCGTTCGCATGGAGCGGGAACTTGCCTTGCGCGGCCGGATAGCCGACATCTTCCTTGCCAGCACCGAAAGGGAAATGTATGGCGAGGTTTTAGTCGTGCTCGTTGGGGCAATGCGGAGCAAATACGGCGTTTTTGGCTATTTGGACGAAGACGGCGCCATGGTATTGGCCGGAATCTTGACCGATGAGACCGACAAGGACAATGTCTGCGTTAAAGACCATCGCGTATCGCGCATGGCTTGGGCGGACAGTCAATGGGGGTTTGCCCTGCTGCAAAAAAAGTCCTTCCCGGCAAACGAGTTATTCGCTTTTTCTCTTACCCGCGAAAAGGTCCTTGGAAGCCTGATCGTTCCTATCGTATTCCATGACGAATTAGT